>JBAIYN010000360.1:0-12430 GCA_037915775.1 Burkholderiales bacterium
CTATTCGGTCAAGCGCCTGCCGGTCATGTACAACGATTTCGTCTTGATCGGACCGAAGTCGGATCCGGTCGGATTGCGCGGCAACAACATCGCGGCCGCGCTGAAGAAGCTGGCGGCCAGCGACGCATCGTTCATCTCCCGCGGCGATCGCAGCGGAACTCATGCGGCCGAACTGCGCATGTGGAAGCTGGCGGGCGTCGACATCGACGCCAGGAAACCGGCGGGTTACAAGCCCTGCGGCTGCGGCATGGGGCCGGCGCTCAACATCGCCGCATCGGCCAACGCGTATGTGCTGTCCGACCGCGGCACCTGGCTGGCGTTCAAGAATCGCGGCGATCTCACGATCCTGGTCGAGGGCGACAAGAGCATGTTCAACCAGTACGGGGTGATGGTCGTGAATCCGGCGAAGTTTCCGCACGTGAAGCAGGCGCTGGCGCAGGCCTTCGTCGACTGGGTCGTGTCGCCGGCCGGCCAGGCCACGATCGCCAGCTACAAGATCAACGGCGAGCAATTGTTCTTCCCGAACGCGGGGAGTTGAGCCGGGGTTGCATGCGCCGCTGAAGCGGCGATTGCGCCGGGCGCGCAAGGGTCGTTATCGACTACGCTCGCGGAATGCGAGCCCGCGGCGTTCACCTGCAGTACAGCTTCCAGCCCGGCGGACAGCGTGGCGGCGAAGTCGAGAACCCGTTGTTCGACCTGCTGTCCGCGGTGCACGAGCATGGATCGATCCATCACGCGGCGAAGGCAAGGGGCGTTTCGTATCGCCATGTCTGGGGTGCGCTGAAGCACTGGGAACAGGTGCTCGGCGAACCGCTGGTCACCTGGACGCAGGGCCAGCCCGCGCGGCTGACCCCATTTGCGCAGCGCCTGCTGTGGGCCGAAGCACGCGCGCGCGCGCAGCTGACGCCGCACAACGAGGCGCTGCGCGCCGAACTGGAGCGTGTGCTGGTCGAAGCGGTCGACGGATCTCAGCAGGTGCTGACCGTGTTCGCCAGCCACGACCTCGCCCTGCCGCTGTTGCGCGAGCGCGCCAGCGCGGCGCATCGGCTGCACATCGAACTGAAGTTCGCCGGCAGCATGGACGCGCTGCATGCGCTGGCGGATGGCCGCTGTCTCGTCGCGGGGTTTCACGTGCCCCAGTTGGCCGGAAGCGGTCACGTTTTCGCGCGCGAACTCAAGCCATTGCTCAAGCCGGGCCGCCACAAGTTGATCGGCTGCACCCGCCGCGCGCAGGGTTTGATGGTGGCGCCGGGCAACCCGTTGCAGCTGAAGAGCGTTGCCGACCTCGTCCGGCCGAGGATTCGCTTCATCAACCGGCAGCGCGGCTCCGGCACGCGGCTGCTCACCGAGCATCTGCTCCGGCAACTCAATGTCGGCGCGGAGCGAATCGCCGGATTCGCCGACACGGCCGAGGACAGCCATGTCGCGGTCGCCGCCGCGGTCGCCAGTGGTGCCGCCGATGCCGGCATCGGCATCGAAGCGGCGGCGCGCCAGTTCGGGCTCGATTTCGTACCGCTGGTGCAGGAGGAGTATTTCCTCGTCTGTCTGCGCGACGCCCTCGACCAGTCGGCGGTGGTCAAGCTGCGCGAGGCGCTGCGTGACCCCGCGTGGCGCAGCAGCGTGGCGGCGCTGCCGGGCTATGAGGTCGACCAAGGGGGTGAGGTCCTCGCCCTGACGCGCGCGCTGCCGTGGTGGCGGTTCCGTCGCACGAAGGGGAAACGGGAACCGACGACGAATTCAGGGCCGGCGGCCAACTGAAGCCTTTGCCTGTCACCATAATCCGTACTGGATGCCCCTTGGAACCGGGGCGGAGTGGAAGCTATCGATGAACGACACATGGTTGGCGCTTCTGGCAATCTGCGGTGCGCTGAGCATCGGCGTGATCAGTCCGGGGCCGAGCTTCGTGATGGTCGCGCGGACCGCTGTGGCGGCTTCGCGCGGCGACGGGCTGGCGGCGGCGCTCGGCATGGGCGCTGGCGGCGCGCTGTTTGCGATTCTGGCGCTTGCCGGACTGCGCATCGTGCTGATGGCAGTCCCCTGGCTGTACGTCGCGCTTAAGTTCGGCGGCGGGGCCTGGCTCGCTTACCTCGGCTGGCGCATCTGGCGCAACGCGTGCAAGCCGTTGGCGGCCGCCGACGAAGAAATGAAGCGACCGCCGCGCGCGCTGTCGCGCTCATTTTGTCTCGGATTCGTCACGCAGGTCAGCAACCCCAAGACCGCGCTGGTGTACACGAGCGTGTTCGCGGCGCTGCTGCCGGTGTCATTCCCGATCGGGGCGGCATTGCTTCTACCCGCGGTCGTGTTCGTGATCGAAGCCGGCTGGTATGCGCTGGTCGCCGTCGCGCTGTCGTCACCCGCGCCGCGAGCCGCCTACGTGCGCAGCAAGCGCTGGATCGACCGAGCCGCTGGCGGCGTCCTCGCCGCGCTCGGCATCAAGCTGGTCGCGTCCGCGGGTGCGATCTGATGGCGACGCACTTCCGGCGGGGTTGAGGCGGAGTGCCAGGATGAGGCGGCGGTCCGCCAGGCCTCTGCACTGACCATCCGCGGCCACCGTGATCGGCGCGGCGGTGGAGCCCGGCGTGCGGACGCTCGTCTTCTAGCCCGGATATTTCACGAGGGACGCGGGATTTGCGCGAACGGATGCGCGAGGCAGGTTGCGCGAGACGGCCGCAGTCGCGTGCCCAGAGGCACGCGCGAGGAGTTGAGCGCAAGATGGCCGCGCAGGCGCCGGGCAAACCCGCGTAGCCCCGCTGATCCAACCTGGATTCCAGCCGGCGAACTGCAAGCGCCTGCCGAAGCCGAAGAAAGCGCGCATGCGGGGGCGACCTCGTGAAACATCCGGGCTAGAGGGCCGACAGCTTCGCGGTCAGCACCGGCAGGTTCATCACTCCGAGCACGCCCTCGACCGGCATCTTGGAGACCGCCGCCGAGACCTGCAGTCCGACGCCGCGCAGTGAATCGAGCACGTGCACGAGTTGGTCATGCGCAGCGATCGATTCGTCCGGCGCGTCGGCATCGAGCGCGCGTGCCAGCGCGCCTTCGAGGTCATCGGCGAGTGCCGGCGCGGCGTCCAGTCCTTCGTCGAACGTCAGGTTGATCAGCCGCGCCTGCAGCGCCATCTTGGCCAGCAGTTCGGCCTGCTCCCAGGTGTCGAGCAGCCCCAGGCTGCGGAATTCGTTCTCGTCGTGGGCAGCGCAATGCATGGCTCTCTCTCCGATGGCTGCGGCGATTCGCAGCCCCAACGTAGAGGAAAGCCGGCCCGGCCACCACGACGAAGCTCACAAAACTTCGACGGTCCGGAAGAAAGCTTGATCGAGCGCAAGTTGCACGCGCCGCGCGCGCAACCCTCTATGCCGCTTTCACGGGCATCGGGATCACCTGGGCGCTCTGCTGGCCGCGGAATTTCGCCAGCAGATCGCTCCACTTCCCGCGCGCGGTCTTAAGGTTCTGTTCCTTGATGTGACCGTACCCCCGGATCTCTTCCGGCAGGCTCGCGAGCGCAACCGCGAGCGCATGGTTGTCCGCTGACAGTCTGCCGAGCAGTTCATCGATCAGTTGTTCGTACTCGCCGATCAGCGCGCGCTCCGCCCTGCGCTCCGCGGTCCTGCCGAACGGGTCAAGCGCGGTGCCGCGCAGGAACTTCAGCGGCGCCAGCAGGCGGAAGACCGACATCATCCAAGGACCGAAGCGCATCTTCGCCGGCCGGCCGGTGACCGGATCAGGCTTCGCCAGCAGCGGCGGCGCCAGATGAAAGTTCAGCTTGTAGTCGCCTTCGAACTGCGCGGCGATCTTTGCGCGGAACGCGGGATCCGCGTGCAGGCGCGCGACCTCGTATTCGTCCTTGTACGCGAGCAGCTTGAAGTAGCCGCGTGCCACCGCGTCGGCGAGTCTTGCGGAGCCGAGGCGATCCGATTCGACCTTGCGCACGCGCTCGACCAGGTCCGCATACCTGGCTGCATACGCGGCATTCTGGTAGCCGGTCAGGAACTCGACGCGGCGCGCGACGACCTCCGCCAGCGACGACGCCGGCCGCTTCAGCTCGATTACCTGGGCCGCGTATTGGTCCGGACTGGCCGCCTTCTTCACCGCATCGAGGTCGTGCGCAGCCGCGCGGCCCCAGTCGAAGGCGCGCTTGTTGGACTCGATCGCCACGCCGTTCAGCTCGATCGCCCGTATCAGGGTCTCGTGGCGCAGCGGGATCCAGCCGCGCTGCCACGCGAACCCGAGCACGAACGGATTGGTGTAGATCGCATCGCCCATCAGTGCCGTCGTAAGCTGATTCGCGTCGACGAACGCGCAGCCGGCATCGGTGCCCACTGCGTCGCGCACCTGCTGCTGCATCGTGGCGCCGGCGAACTGCCAGTCCGGGTTCTTCACGAAATCGGCGGTCGGCGACTCCGACGAGTTGATCACTGCGCGCGTCGCGCCGCTGCGGATCTTCGACAGCGCCTCGTTGCTGGTCGATACGACCAGGTCGCAGCCGAGCAGCAGGTCGGCCTCGCCCATTGCGATCCGCGTTGAGTACAGATCCTCCGGCGTGCGCGCGATGCGCACATGGGAGAACACCGCGCCGCCCTTCTGCGCCAGGCCGGCCATGTCGAGCACCGATGCGCCGTGACCTTCCAGGTGGGCCGCCATTCCCAGCAGCTGGCCGATCGTCACCACGCCGGTGCCGCCGACGCCGGTGATCACGACGCCGAAGCTTCTGTCGCTCGAAAGCTCGGGGATCTCGGGCGCCGGCAGCGGCGGCAGCGACGCGCCGGCGGCGGCCCGGCCCTTGCGCGGCTTGCCGCCCTCGACCGTGACGAAGCTCGGGCAGAAGCCCTTCAGGCACGAAAAGTCCTTGTTGCAGCTGGACTGGTTGATTGCGCGCTTGCGGCCGAACTCCGTTTCCAGCGGCTCCACGCTGAGGCAGTTCGATTGCAGGCTGCAGTCGCCGCAGCCCTCGCACACCAGTTCGTTGATCACGACGCGGCGTGGCGGATCGGGGAATTCGTTGCGTTTCCTGCGCCGCCGCTTCTCGGACGCGCAGGTCTGGTCGTAGATCAGCACCGACACGCCGGGGTACTCGCGCAGCTCGCGCTGCACGCGATCGAGTTCGTCGCGGTGGTGCACGGTGACGCCCGGGGCGAGCTTCCACGCCTCGCTGGTGGCGCCGCGGGCGTTCATCGCGCTGTGGTCGAGCTCCTGCGCCGCGTCGTACTTCTGCGGCTCGTCGGTGACGATCACGATCCGCCGCACGCCTTCCGCGTACATCTGCTGCGTGATCTGCGGCGCCGTGATCGAGCCGTCGGTCGGCTGCCCGCCCGTCATCGCCACCGCGTCGTTGAACAGGATCTTGTAGGTGATCGGAACGTTGGCCGCCACCGCGGCGCGTACCGCGAGCGAGCCGGAGTGAAAGTACGTTCCGTCGCCGAGGTTGGCGAAGATGTGCTTCTCGTTCGTGAACGGCGCCTGGCCGATCCACGGCGCGCCCTCGCCACCCATCTGCGTGAAGGTGGCGGTACGGCGGTTCATCCACAGCGCCATGTAGTGGCAGCCGATGCCTGCCATCGCGCGCGAGCCCTCCGGCACCACGGTCGACGTGTTGTGCGGGCAGCCCGAGCAGAAGTACGGCGTGCGCTCGATCGCCACGCGCGGTTTTGCGAGCGCACGCTCCTTCGCTTCGATGATCGCGAGCCGCGCCTGGATGCGCGCGCGCACGTCGGCCGGAAGTTCGAGCTTGCCGATGCGGGTGGCGATCGCCTTCGCGATGATCGCGGGCGAGAACTCGTAGTGTGCGGGCAGGATCCAGTTGCCGCGCGGCACCGACCACTCGCCGCCGTCGTGCTCGTCGAACTTGCCGATCACGCGCGGGATGCGCTTGCCCTTGCCGATCCAGTTGTACAGCTCTTCCTTCACCTGGTATTCGATCAGCTGGCGCTTTTCCTCGACCACCAGGATTTCCTCGAGGCCGTCGGCGAAGGCGTCGAACGTCTGCGCTTCGAGCGGCCACACCATCCCGCACTTGAACAGCCGGATGCCGACCTGCCGGCAGGTTTCCTCGTCGAGGCCGAGATCGGCCAGCGCCTGGCGCGTGTCCAGGTATGCCTTGCCACTGGCGACGATGCCGAAGCGCGCATTGGGCGAGTCGATCGCCGTGTAATTGAGCCTATTCGCGCGGCAGTAGGCGAGCGCCGCGTACAGCTTGTGGTCGAGCAGGCGCGCCTCCATCGCGAGCGGCGTATCCGGCCAGCGGATGTTCAGCCCTCCCGGCGGCATCTCGAAGTCGGTCGGCAGCCGGACCTGCACCCGCTCCGGATCGACGATCACCGACGCGGAGGCCTCGACCACTTCGGTCACGCATTTCATGCCGACCCACACGCCGGCATAGCGGCTCATCGCGTAGCCGTGCAGTCCGAGGTCGAGGTATTCCTGCACGTTGGCGGGAAACAGCACCGGGATCATGCAGGCCTTCAGGATGTGATCCGACTGGTGCGGCAGGGTCGAACTCTTGGCCGCGTGATCGTCGCCTGCAACCGCCAGCACGCCGCCATGGGGGCTCGTTCCCGCCGCGTTCGCATGCTTGAACACGTCGCCGCAGCGGTCCACGCCCGGCCCCTTGCCGTACCACATGCCGAATACGCCGTCGTACTTCGCCTGCCCGGATAGATTGACCTGCTGCGTGCCCCACACGCTGGTCGCGGCCAGGTCTTCGTTCACGCCGGGCCGGAACGTGATGTGGTGCGCCTCCAGGTGCTTCTTCGCGCGCCACGCGGTCTGGTCGACGGCGCCGAGCGGCGAGCCGCGGTAACCGGTCAGGAAGCCGGCGGTGTTCAGCCCCGCGCGCAGGTCGCGGTCCCGCTGCAGCATCATCAGGCGCAGCAGCGCCTGCGTGCCGCTCATGTACGCGCGGCCCTTTTCCAGCGTCCACTTGGCATCGAGGGACACTTCCGCCAGTGCGCGGCGGACGGCTTCGGGAAGGGGCGCGTTCATGCGAGGACCTTTGCCAAAAATCGTGTTTCTGGGTTCACAGCGAGCGCGCGAGTTACGCGGCGGCCGGCCGGCGACGCTGGGCCTCGTGAGCCGGCGTCGCCTGTGGAATTTGCGAGGGGCGAAGCTTAATCGCTCGCGCCGGAGCGCTCAATCAAGCGGCGGGCAAGGCCCGGGCGTGCCCGGGGTTACTGCATCGGCAGTGCGCGGCCGTCCCTAAGTGCGAGCCAGCCGCGCGCGACGCGATAGATCGCCCAGATGCCGAGCAGGAAGATCATCGCCCACGCGACGGGGATGCCGATAAAGGTGATGAACAGCAGCCCGGCGACCAGCACCCACAGCAGCGCGAACCAGAAGGTGCGGATCTGCCAGCGGAAGTGCGACTCCAGCCACGTGCCGCTCGCCTCGCTGCGCTTCACGTAGTTGATGATCACCGCGATGATCGACGGCCAGCCGAACACGAATGCGCCGACGATGGTCGCGGCGCCGAATGCGCCGATCACCAGCGACAGCGTGTGCAGCGCGTAGACGACGTGTGCGACGCGGATCAGACCGGGCTGGGGCACGACGGCGGTCGGCGTGGCGTTCAAGTTCGGCTCCTGTGGTGGGCGTTCAGCGCTCGATGTGAGGGGGCGCGGAAGGAATTCAAGCCGCGGATCCGCGTCGTGTGCGCCTGCTTCCGCGCTGCCGCGTTCGCGGTTGAAGCTCCGCGGGCGGCCGCGGCGGAGCTGCGCGATCCTTCGCACAGGTGGCGGCCACTTCCTCGCGCAGGATCTGGGCCATCCGCAATGTGCCCGGACCGGCGGCGTCTGTCTCCGCGACGATCAGGTAAACAGTCACGTAACGCTCCGCGCCCTCGCGCAGCGGCAGCGGCTTCAGCGCGCCGCGCTCGAGCTCGCCGCGGATCGTCTCCTCGGGGAACCACGCGAAGCCGAGGCCCATGCCGGCGGCGAAGATCGAAGTCGCCTTGTTGCTGAACGTCCAGCGCTGTTCGGCGCCGTGCCAGCCGCCGCCTTCGCGCGTCATCGTCAGGCCGGAGTCGCGCACGATCAGCTGCCGCTGCGCGCGCAGGTCGCGGTAGGTCAGCGCACGGCCGAGCCGGTGCAGCGGATGATCCGGGTGGGCGGCGGCGATGAAGCGCATCTGCATCAGCGGGTCGCCGACGAATCCGGGTGGCACGCTGGTGTTGATGCCGAGATGGACGCGGCGCTCGACCAGTGCCTCGTCGGTGCCGCCGAGCACGGTCTCGTAAAGCTGGATGCGCGTCTCGGGGCGCTCCTCGGCGAAGCGCGCAAACGCGCGCAGCAGCAGCCAGGTCGGGAAGACGATGTCGGCGGCGATGCGCAGTTCGGGCTCCCAGCCGGCGGCCAGTGCGCGGGCGCCGCGCTCGATGCCGTCGGCTTCGTCGAGCAGGTTGCGCGCGCGGCGATACAGGACTTCGCCGTGCGCGGTCAGGCGCGCCTTGCGGCCCTCGACCCGAAACAGCTTCACGTCGAGCAGGCGCTCGATCTTCTGCACCAGGTAGCTGACGCTCGATTGCGTCTTGTGCAGCCGCGCGGCCGCCGCGGCGTAGCCGCCGGCATCGACCACCGCGACGAGCGCGCGCCACTGGTCGAGCGAAATGCGCGGATGGGAGACGGCGGTGGGCAACCGATCGACAGATTCGAACGAACAGAGCGAAATTTTGCGCTTTTCGTTCGAATCAAACAATCGTTTAATGGCGTCAACGCAACTTGAGCCTCGGAGACACGATGAAGACCCTCCTGCAGATCAACGCCAGCCTATTCGGCAGCCACGGCAACTCGACGCGGCTGGCCGACCGCTTCGTTGCCCACTGGCGCGCGCGCAACCCGGACGGACGCGTGGTCGTCCGCGATCTCGCGCGCGATCCGGTGCCGCACCTGACCGCGGAGCACGTTCAGGCGTTCGGCACTCCCGCGGACCAGCGCAGCCCGACCCAGGCCGCATTGGTCGCGCGGTCGGATGCGCTGATCGACGAGCTGAAGTCGGCCGACGTCGTCGTGCTGGGATTGCCGATGTACAACTTCGGCGTTCCGTCGGTTCTGAAGTCGTATTTCGACCAGCTTGCGCGAGCCGGCGTGACATTCCGCTACACCGCGAACGGCCCGGAGGGGCTGATCGGTGACCGGCCCTTCTACATCTTCGCGGCACGCGGCGGCCTGCACCGCGACACGCCGCGCGATGCGCAGAGCGGGTTCGTCACCACGTTTCTCAACTTCATCGGCATCGACAGCATCGAGTTCGTCTATGCCGAGGGCCTTGGCATCAGCGAACAGTCGAGGAAGCAGTCGCTGTCGGCCGCGGAGCAGAAGATCGGCCGGCTGTTCGGCGCGCCCGCCGTCGAGGCGATCGCGGCCTGAGAATGCCTCAGGCGCCGAGGAAAGTCTTCAGCCGCTGCACGCCCTGCTCGATCAGGCCGTGCGTGGCGGCGAAGCACCAGCGCAGGTAGCCCTCGCCTTCGGGGCCGAAGGCGATGCCCGGGGCCAGTCCGAGGCCGACTTCGCCGACCATCTTCTTCGCGCAGGCGAGCGAGTCGTCGCTGACGCCCGGGATGCGGAAGAACAGGTACATCGACCCGGGCGGCGCAGCCGCTTGCACGCCCTTCAGCGCGAGCAGCCTGGCGACGAGCAGATCGCGCGCGCTTTTCAGCCGCGCCACCGTCTGCGCGATCAGTTCGTCGCCGTCGCGGATCGCCACGATGCCCGCGCGCTGCACGAAGGTCGGCGCGCACGAGGTGTTGAACTCGACCATCTTGGCGAAGTTCGCGATGAACGGGCGCGGCGCCACCAGCCAACCGAGGCGCCAGCCGGTCATCGTCCACGTCTTCGAGAACGTGTTGGCGCTGATGAAGCGCTCGTCGGGATCGACCTCGCCCAGCACGCCGGGCGCGTGCGCGGAGCCGTCGAAGATGATCCGCTCGTATGCATCGTCGGCGACCAGCCAGATGCCATGCCGGCGGCAGTGCGCGTGCAGCGCGTTCCACTGATCCTGCGGCATCACCCAGCCGGTCGGATTGCCCGGCGAGTTGACGACGACCATCTTCGTGCCCGGCGCGGCCGCGTCCAGCAGCCGCTGCAGGTCGAGCGACCAGACGCCGTGCGCGCAGGTCAGCGGCACGCGGATCACCTGGCCGCCGACGATCTGCGGCTGCGCGGTCACGTTCGGCCACACCGGCGTGACGATCGGCACGCGGTCGCCGGGCTCGATCAGCGCCTGCGAGACCAGCGACAGCGCGTTGACGCCGGCGCTGGTGATCGCGATGCGATCGACGCCGATCGGCGTGCGCGGCGAGTGCAACCTGTCGACGTAGCCGGCGACCGCCTCGCGCAGTTCGATGATGCCGAGGTTGTGGTTGTAGAAGGTTTCGCCGGCGTCGATCGACGCCTTGGCGGCGTCGCGGATGAATTCCGGAGTCGGCAGGTCACCTTCGCCGAACCAGAACTTGACCAGGTCCTTGGCGCGGCCGAGCGCGGCTTCGTTTGCGTAGTGGTTCGCAACCTCGCGGATCCGCGAGGCGGGCAAAGCGTCGAGGGAGGGGCGCAGCATCCGGCAATTATCGCTGCTCGCCCGGTCCCTGATGTTCGATGCGCGAGCGAAGTTGCGCGTAGGCGAGGGAAGATCTTGTCGGCAAACAGCGGACTTGAAGGCGATGCGTCCCGCGACTTCAGATCAGGCGTTCATTCCCTTCGGTCGGCGCCGATTCAGCGCGCCTGCGCCGTGGGATCAGCGCACCAGCTGGTTGATCTCGATGATCGGCAGCAGCACCGCGAGCACGATCAGCATCACCACCACGCCCATCGTCAGGATCAGCAGCGGTTCGAGCAGCGAGGTGAAGAACAGCGCGCGCCGTTCGGCTTCGCGCGCGTGGATGTCCGCGGCGCGCGCGAGCATTTCGGGCAGCTTGCCGGTCGCCTCGCCGGACGCGATCAGGTGGATCAGCACCGGCGGGAACAGGCGCGCGTGACCCGCCTTCTTTTCCTCGTCGCTGTCCTGGCGCAGCGCGCGCGCCAGCGAGTAGCCCTCGCGCACGCGCGCGGTGGCCTCGACCACGCGCGCACGCATCGCGAGGTTGGTGACGGTTTCGCCGGCCGCCTGCAGCGAGCGCAGCATCGGCACGCCGCTGCCGACCAGGATCGACAGCGTGCTGGCGAAGCGCGCGGTGTTCAGCGTGCGCGACAGGACGTTCAGCACCGGCAGGGTCAGGATGCGCCGGTGCCAGCGCAGCCGGATCGCCTCGTTGCGCAGCGCGCGGTTGATGCCGATGCCGATCGCGGCGATGACGGCGGCGACGATCCAGCCATAGTTGCGCACGAAGTCCGACAGCACGATCAGCGCGCGGGTCAGCACCGGCAGCGCCTGCTTGGTCTGCGCAAAGACCTGGACCACCTGCGGCACCACGTAGGTCAGCAGCCCGATCACGACGGCCAGCGCCACCAGCGTGACGATCGCCGGATACACGAAGGCGAGCGTGATCTTCTGCTGCAGCCGGGCGCGCTCTTCGACGTAGTCGGCCAGGCTGCCGAGCACGGAACCGAGCTTGCCCGATTCCTCGCCGGCCGCGATCAGCGCGCGGAAGATGTCCGGGAACTGGCGCGGGTGCCGCGCGAGCGCCTTCGACAGCGAACTGCCGGAAAGCACGTCGGTGCGGATCGCCGCCATCAGCTCGCGCACCTGCTGCTTCTCGCTCTGCTCGACCATCACCGTCAGGGCATCGGCGACCGGCAGCTGTGCGCCGAGCAGGCTTGCCAGCTGCCGCGTCAGCACCGCCAGTTCCGTCTGCGACAGGCGTCGGCCGAGCGAAAGCGACAGGCTGGTGCGCTGCGCTTCGCTGATCACCGGCTCGACCGTCAGCGGAACCAGGCCGCGCCCGCGCAGCAGCTGGCGCGCCAGGCGCGCGCTGTCGGCCTCGAGCAGGCCCGACAGCTCCTTGCCGGCGGCGTCGACGGCCGCGTACTTGAAGGCGGCCACTACGCGCTCGGTGAACGCGCCGCTGCGCAGCGCAGGTGCACCGCGCGCGGATCAGTCGGCGCGTGTGGGTTCATGGGGCCCGGCGCCGCGCGCGACGGCATATGCAACGAGGCGGGAAGCATCTCCGGTCGAAACGGTGGCGGCTACTCGCGCGTGACGCGCAGCGCCTCTTCGAGCGAAGTGACGCCCGCGCCGACCCAGCGCATCGCGTCGCTGCGCAGCGCCGTCATGCCGCGCCGCTCGGCGAGGCGCTTGACGTCTGCTTCGTTGGCGCCGTTGTGGATCAGCAGCCGCATCTCGTCGTCGACGGTGAGCAGCTCGTAGATGCCGGTGCGGCCGATATAGCCGGAAAAGCCGCAGCGCTCGCAGCCGGCGGCGCGATAGCTCTTGCCGTCGGGCTCCGGCTTCCTGCAATGCGGGCAGAGCTTGCGCACCAGCCGCTGCGCCAGCACGCCGAGCAGCGACGACG
>JBAIYN010000416.1:0-5423 GCA_037915775.1 Burkholderiales bacterium
GTCGCCGCGGGTCGAAGGCGCGTACTTGTCCGGCGTTGGTCTGGCACAGAGCATGCTGCGCTGATCGCAGCGCATTTGGCACCACCTCGGGTTGCGGATATCTGCACCGCACACGAGGGCCGAGCGCGCGAATGCGTGCAGTCGTTACGATCCGCGTCGCCTTCATCGTGGGACTATCGGATGGCCGACAACCAATTCTCGCTGCTGCGCCAACGTCGCTTCGGTCCGTTCTTTGCCACGCAGTTCCTGGGCGCGGCCAACGACAACGTCTTCAAGTACGCGTTCACGCTGCTGGTGACCTATCGCGGTCCGCAGTTCTCCACGCTCGACCCGGCGCTGGCGGTCAATCTGATTGCCGGGGTGTTCATCCTGCCGTTCCTGATCTTTTCCGCCACATCGGGGCAGATCGCCGACAAGTACGACAAGGCGCGCGTGATGCGGTTCGTCAAGCTGCTCGAGGTCGGCATCATGCTGGCCGGCGCCTGGGGGTTCTACGCGCACAGCTTCGGCGTGCTGCTGACGTGTGCCGGCCTGATGGGCCTGCATTCGACGCTGTTCGGGCCGGTCAAGTACGCGTACCTGCCGGAGCGCCTGCAGCCGCACGAAATCGTCGGCGGCAACGGCCTGGTCGAGATGGGAACGTTCGTCGCGATCCTGCTCGGCACGATGCTGGCCGGCGCGCTGATCGATGTCAGCGAGCAAGGGCACCTGTACGCGGCAGCGACGTGCGTCGCGCTGGCGCTGGCGGGACTGTCCGTGAGTCTCGCGATCCCGTCGGCGCCCCCCGCCGACCCGAAGCTCGCGATCGACTGGAATCCGGTGCGCGTCACCTGGAGCAACGTGCAGGTCGCGCGCCGCGACCGGGCGGTGTTCCTGTCGTTGCTCGGGATTTCGTGGCTGTGGTTCTTCGGCGCCATATACCTGACGCAGTTCCCCCAGTTCGCGCTTAAGACGCTGAGCGGCGACCCGGCGGTGGCCACGCTGCTGCTCGCCGTGTTCTCGATCGGCATCGGGCTGGGTTCCGTGCTGTGCGATCGGATGTCCCGTCATCAGGTCGAAATCGGCCTGGTGCCTTTCGGCTCGATCGGCATCACGGTGTTCACGATCGACCTGTACTTCGCGGTGCACGCGCTGCCGCCGCTGTTCCCGCCGCAAACGCTCGCGCAGTTTCTCGGCATCGGCGCGCACTGGCGCGTGCTGGCGGATCTCTTCCTGCTGGCGGCATTCGCCGGGTTCTACAGCGTGCCGCTGTATGCGCTGATCCAGACGCGCTGCGAGCCGACCCATCGCGCGCGCATCATTGCCGCGAACAACATCCTCAACGCGCTGTTCCTGATCCTGGCGGCGGCCTTCGGCGCGCTCGCGCTGGGCGGGCTCGGCTGGACGATCCCGCAGCTTTTCCTCGCCACTGCGTTGCTGAACGCGCTGGTGGCGGTCTACATCTACACGCTGGTGCCGGAATTCCTGCTGCGCTTCCTGTCCTGGCTGCTGGTGGGCGTGATGTACCGGGTGCGCCGGCAGGGAATCGAGCGCATACCGGCGAGCGGGGCCGCGGTGATCGTCGCCAATCACGTGTCGTTCGTCGATGCGCTGGTGCTGATGGCGGCGAGCCCGCGCCCGATCCGCTTCGTGATGGACCTGGCGATCTTTCGCGTCCCGCTGCTGTCGTGGCTGTTCCGGCAGGCGAAGGCGATTCCGATCGCGTCCGCGCGCGTCGATGCCGCGATGATGGAGCGCGCGTTCGAGCGCGTCAGCGAGGAACTCCGCGACGGCGAGCTGGTCTGCATATTTCCAGAGGGCAGGATTACCGACAGTGGCGAGATCAGTCCATTCCGTCCGGGCATCGCGCGCATTCTCGAACGCGACCCCGTTCCGGTCGTTCCGGTCGCGCTGCAGGGCCTGTGGGGGTCGTTCTTCTCGCGCGCGAGCGGCGCCGCGATGACTCAGCCGTTCCGGCGCGGCATGCTGTCCCGCATCGGCATCAGCGTTGGGGCGCCCGTCGGACCGCAGGACGCCACGCCGGAGAAGCTGCAGGAACTGGTCGCGACGCTGCGCGGCGACTGGAAGTGAAGCGGAAGACGGGAACCCGCCGCGTCAACCTGGCGCTGCAGGGCGGCGGATCGCACGGTGCTTTCACCTGGGGCGTGCTCGATGCGCTGCTGGAGGACGGGCGCCTCGAATTCGAAGGCGTGACCGGCGCCAGCGCAGGAGCGATGAACGCGGTCGTGATGGCCGACGGCTGGCTCGACGCCCTGCGCAAGCGGCGCGATCCGCGCGAAGCAGCGCGCGCGGCGCTGAAATCGTTCTGGGATTCGGTAGCCGCGCAACCGAGCATCTTTGCGCTGTCGTCAAGATGGGGCGGTGCGCCCTCGGGCCTGCCGGGACATCCGCTGCTGGTGTGGTACGAACTGCTGTCGCAGGTGCTGTCGCCGTATCAGCTCAATCCGCTGAACTTCAACCCGCTGCGCAACGTGCTCGAGCCGCTGATCGACTTCGAACGTCTGCGCGCGCGCTCGCCGTTCAAGCTGTTCGTCGCCGCCACCAACGTGCGCACCGGCCGCGTGCGCATCTTCCGCGAGCACGAGCTGAAGCTCGAGATGCTGCTCGCCTCCGCGTGTTTGCCGTTCGCGTTCCAGGCGGTCGAAGTCGACGGCGAGCACTACTGGGACGGCGGGTATATGGGCAATCCGGCGCTGTGGCCGCTGTGGTACGCGACGAAAGCGAACGACCTGGTGCTGGTGCAGATCAACCCGCTGACGCGAACGGACCTTCCCGACACCGCGCAGGAGATCATCGACCGCGCCAGCGAGATCAGCTTCAACGCCTCGCTGATCCACGAGATGCGCTCGATCGAGTTCGTGCAGCGCCTGCTCACCGAGCGGCGCCTCGATCCGAAGCGCTACAAGCGCGTCTACCTGCACATGATCGGCTCCGAAGAGCAAATGGAATCGTTCGGCCAGGCAAGCAAGTACGACACCTCGCGCGAATTTCTCGCCGAACTCTTCACGCTTGGCCGCGCGACCGCGCAGGAATGGCTGGAGATGAAGTTCGCCTATCTCGGCCATGCCGGCACGGTGCGGATCGCCGAGAAGTTCCTCTGAGATACTCCGTTCGAGAAACGACTCGAAGACTTCATTGCCGGGGTCGAAGTTGCACGAGGAAAAGCATGACGAAACGAACGCTGATGATCACATTGAACGCCGACTGGCGAGGCGCACTTCGTGGCGCCGGCAAACGTGCCTCTGCACGGGCTTATCAGGGCGAAGTCCTCAACTTCGAAACTGCGGCAAGCTTCTTCGGCAAGCTCACCGAGCGCCGCTGGGCACTGGTGCATGCGCTGCAAGGTCAGGGACCGATGTCGGTGCGGGAGCTGGCGCGCCGAGTAGAGCGAGACGTGCGGCGCGTGCACGACGATGTCGAAGTGTTGACCGAGCTCGGACTCGTCGAATGCACTGACAGCGGGGGCGTCGTGTGCCCGTTCGACTCGGTCCACATCGATATGCGGCTAACCGCGTCCCAGCCGCTGGCGGCGTAAGCCACGGCAGACGCACGGCGCGGACGGCTTACCCCGTCTACGCCAGGTTCCGCAATTCCCGCAGCGCCACCGATAGCATCGCGAGATCCGCGCCCTTGTCGCCGAACTCGGCGAGCAGTCGGCGCGCGCGCCCCAGCGCGGCGCCGTTGCGAGCTTCCCACGCGGCCAGGCGGGCCGCCGCGCCATCACCGCCCTGGTTCACCGCGTCGAGCGCGATCGCGCGTTGCAGTCCGGCCAAATCGTCGCCGAGCGCGGCCTTCGCCAGGCTCTGCCAGTAGCTGTCGGCAGGCAGCAGGTCGATCTGTGCGCGCAGTTTGGTCAGGCCGAGATGCGCGGCGACGCTGGCGTGCACCTCGGCCACTTCGTCGAGCGGCCGGCGCGTCGTCTCGGCGATCTCGGCCACGTCGAGAGCACCGTACAGGCCCTGCAGGGTTGCCACGCTCTCGGCCAGCGCCTCCGGCACGCCGGCGTTGATCCAGGCAACGGCCTTCGGCGAGGCCTTCGCAACTGCCGCCAGGCGGAGGCGCAACGCGTCGACCGCCGGCGCCAGCCGTTTCAGCGTGACCTCCATCGGCTCCGCGAGCCGGCGCGAGCGCGTGAACCACGTGACCGCGCGGGTCAGCAGCCGATTGCCTTCGATCACCATGTCGGCCTGCACGTCGTCGGGCACCTTGGCGTCGAGCGCCTCGATCTGCTGCCACAGCCGCACGTAGCCGAACACCTCGCGCGTCAGCAGGTACGCGCGCACCACCTGCGGCGGCGGCGCACCGGTCATTTCGCTCAAGCGGTGCACGAAGGTCGAGCCGACGCGGTTGACCATGCTGTTCAGCACGTGCGTGGCGACGATCTCGCGCTTCAGCGGATGGCGCGGGATCCAGGCGCCGAACTTGTCGACCAGCTTGCGCGGGAAATAGCGCGCCAGCGCGGTGCCGACCCACGGGTCCTCGGGCACGTCGGAGGCGAGCAGTTCTTCGAACAGCCACATCTTGCTGTACGCGAGCAGCACCGCCAGCTCGGGACTGGTGAGTCCCTGGCGCTTGGCCTTGCGCTCCTCGATTTCTTCGTCGTTCGGCAGGAACTCGATCGCGCGGTTCAGCAATCCGATCTTCTCGAGGAAGCGGATGAAGCGCGCCTGCTGGTCGATCTGCCGCACGCCGATGCGGCGCGCGATCGACAGCGCCTGCGTCTGGAAGTAGTTGTCGCGCAGCACCAGCGCGGCCACGTCGTCGGTCATCTCGGCCAGCAGCGTGTTGCGATGCTTCTCGGTCAGTTCGCCGTCGGCGATCGCCAGGCCGAGCAGGATCTTGATGTTGACCTCATGGTCGGAGGTGTCCACACCCGCCGAGTTGTCGATCGCGTCGGTGTTGATGCGCACGCCCGCCAGGGCCGCCTCGATGCGGCCCCGTTGCGTAACGCCGAGGTTGCCGCCTTCGGCGACGACCTTGCAGCGCAAATCGCTGCCGTTGATTCGCACCGTGTCGTTGGCGCGGTCGCCGACGTCGGCGTGCGTTTCGGCTTCGGCCTTGACGTAGGTGCCGATGCCGCCGTTGTAGAGCAGGTCGACGGACGCCTTCAGGATCGCCGTGACCAGTTCATTCGGCGCCAGCGTCTCCGCGTCGATGCCGAGCCGCTCGCGCACCTGCGGCGAAATCGGCACGCTTTTGGCGCTTCTTGGCCACACGCCACCGCCGGCCGAGATCAGTTCGGCGTTGTAGTCGGCCCACGACGAGCGCGGCAGGTCGAACAGCCGCTGGCGCTCCGCGAAGCTCTTCTCCGGATCCGGGTTCGGATCGAGGAAGACGTGGCGATGGTCGAACGCGGCGACGAGCTTGATGTGCCGCGACAGCAGCATGCCGTTGCCGAACACGTCGCCCGACATGTCGCCGAC
>JBAIYN010000720.1:0-2219 GCA_037915775.1 Burkholderiales bacterium
GTGGCCACCTGGATGATCAAGGCGCCGATGCGCGCCGAAACTTGCGGAAGATGGGAACGAGAGGGCATTGATGACATGCGCCGGCATGCGGTGAGCGGATCAAGATGATCGCATCGCTGCCCGCCCGCTCGACAGACCAGAAACCATGACCGAGCTCGCTGACCCGATTGCCGTTCAAGCCGCCGACATCACGCCGCGGACAGCGCCGTCGAACGATCCCGAGCCCTTCGCGTCGCGCATGGCCGGGCGCATCAACTGTGCGCATCAACCGTGCGCTCGGCACCGTGTTCGGGCCGGGCGGGAAGCGTTGACGCCCATCAGTTGCTGAGCCCGACGAGTGAGTTGGTCGTCCATCTACAGGTCGGCGACCGCAGCAGCGGCGACACTGCCACGTCTCCCGACCTTAACCTTGAGGCCGCTCTGATCAACGACCGATGGGTCTTCACGCACGAAGACGGCCGCCCCGATTGACCGTCACCCTTGTCCAACACCCCTGCCGCTTCAAAAATGAACCTGAACCAAGTCACGCTTCCCGCCACCGACATCGAGCGCTCGGTGGACTTCTACCGTCGCATGGGCTTCAAGCAGATCGTGGGCGCGCCGCACTATGCGCGCTTCGAGTGCCCGGCGGGTGACTCGACCTTCTCGCTGCACCGCGTGGAGGTGGCGCCGGCCGACTCGCACGTGGTCGTGTACTTCGAGACGCCCGAGGTTGATGCCGAGGTCCGGCGGCTGCAGGCAGCAGGCTTCGAGTTCACCCAGTTGCCCCGCGACGAACCTTGGTTGTGGCGCGAGGCCCGCCTGAATGATCCCAGCGGCAACGTTCTGTGCCTGTTCTGGGCGGGCGAGATCCGCAAGAATCCGCCCTGGAAGCTGAAGGACTGAACCGATGAAGAGCGTCCGACGCGCAGAACACCTGCGGGATGCTGCTCGGCACACGCATCGATGGCCCGCTCGGTGACCGTGGGGCCGCGCCTCGCGGCCATCGCAGCGCTGCTGGCTGCTGCGGCGTTGCTCACAGGGCTCCCGGAGTTCGGTGTCCCGGGCGGCACACTCGTTCTGGTCGCACTGCTCGCGTGTGCATACGTGCGCGTGGTGGAGGGTGGTCTCGCATCCATCGGCTTTCAGCTGCCAGCAACGCGGCGTGATGTGGTGATCGGCGTGGCTGCGGCGCTCGTCTTCTACGCTGCGGCGAAGCTGGTCGTCGGGCCGGTGATCGAGTCTGCGTTCGGGGTCCAGCGCGATCTCAGCCGGTTCGATGCGCTGCGCGGCAACGCCGCGCTTGCCGCCAAGCTCTTCGTCGGCATCTGGCTGACGGCAGCGTTCGCGGAGGAAGTGCTGTTCCGCGGTTTCCTGTGGGCGCAGCTGCGAAAGCTCCTCGGTGACGGCCGTGGCGCGCAGGCCGCGTTCGTCGCGCTGTCGGCCGCGCTGTTCGGCGCCGTTCACTCCTATCAGGGCGTCGCCGGCGTACTGCAGACCGGATTCTTCGGCGGAGCGTTCGCAGTGCTCTTCCTCGCGTGCGGCAGGCGCCTGTGGGCGAATGTCCTCGCCCACGGCCTGTTCGATTCCATCAGCCTGCTCCTCATCTTCACGAATGCGGACCGTGCCATCGATCGATTCATGAGCTGACCGCAGCAGCCGAGAATCAACCGAGGCTTGTGCGCACGGGCGCCTGGCGACGCGCGTTTGGCAGGCTCATCGGGGCGGTCGGTGCTGTGCGACGAAGCGGGGCGACTCAGCACACGGCTCGATCTGTGCCCCGATCGATTGCGATGGCGGCTAGAACTTCTGCGGGCGGAACACGCCGACGTCGGTGGTGAACATCGTCACGGCGTAGTTCGGCGCATAGGTCGCGAGCACGTGCTGGGCGAGCTGCTCGGCCACGGACGCGTCGCAGATCACCTTCATCTCGATCGACCGGTCCGCCTCCCACGCGGCCTCGCGCTCGCCGCGGTCGCCGCCGCCGCGCACCTCGCTGATGGTGTAGCCGTGCGCGCCGAACTGGCGCGCGTCGCGGATCAGCACCTTCTCCAGGGCGGCCTCGACGATGATGACCAGAAGCTTCTTCGGGTGGACGTTCATGTCGCGATCCAGCGGGCGTACTGCAGGTACAGCGGGATGCCCAGCGTGATGTTGAAGGGGAAGGTGACGCCGAGCGCCACGCCGATCGACAGGGCCGGATTGGCCTCCGGCACCGCGATGCGCATGGCGGTCGGTGC
>JBAIYN010000303.1:0-7491 GCA_037915775.1 Burkholderiales bacterium
TACATAGGAGTCGGCAATGAAGACCAAACTTGCAGCAACCTGCTTGATGATCGGTTCGATCCTGGTGCCGGTGGCGTCGTTTGCGACGGACTCGGACTCGGATCGTTCCCACCCGGCATCGTTCGTCAAGGACTCGGTCATCACGGCCAAGATCAAGGCGAAGCTCGCGTCCGAGCATCTGGGCAGCGCAAAGCACATCAAGGTCGAGACGGACCGGAACGGAATCGTCTGGCTGTCGGGCACCGCCAACAACCAGGAAGAACTGGATCAGGCGATCACGATTGCCCGCAATACCGAGGGCGTGAAGTCGGTCAACAGCACGCTCACGGTCCACACAGACCGCTAGCAGTGACGGGCTCGAATTCGCCAGCGGCACTTCAGCAGTCATCGAAGTGCGCCTGAGCGAATGCGAGGCTCTCGCCGGGCACCGGGCTGTCGAAGCGCAGCCCGGTTGCCCTGCACCCCGCGACCGAAGTCGCGCATTGGCCTCCCGATCATCGATTCGTCACCAGCAGGCGCAGCGCGGCGCCTGGCGCTCGTCTGCGCGCCTTCAACCGCCGCCGCTTAACGCCACCGGTCGGATCAAGGAACGGGCGGTGCGCCGGCCGAAAGTTACTCAGCCTGAGACCGCAATTGGCATCGCACTCCGATCAGATCAGCTACGCGCGCACGTGCAGCCCTCGCGCAACGCAATGCCGTCCTGGCGCAAGTCCGCCGAGGTCAGCGAGGTGGCTTGCACCGCTGCTGCTCGGCGCTGCGTTACTCGTCCTGCTGGCGGGGTGTGCGTCGCTGCCTCCGGGCGCGGATTACCCGAAGGCACCGACATTTGCCATCGCGCGACCCGAGCAGACCCGCATCGGAAGGCAGCTGGCAGCGGCTTCGGCCGCGCACCCGGGAATGTCCGGCTTCAAGCTGCTGCCGGTCGGCATCGACAGCTTCCTGCTGCGCGCGGAGCTCGCCGGCGTCGCGGAGCGGACACTCGACGTTCAGTATTTCCTCATTCAAAGCGACGACACCGGCCAGTTCCTGATCGAGGCGCTGCTCAAGGCGGCCGATCGCGGCGTGCGGGTCCGTCTGTTGCTCGACGACGTCGGCACGTCCGGTCCGGATGCCCGCCTGAGAATCCTTGCCGGGTACCGGAACGTGGAGGTGCGGCTGTTCAATCCCGCTTCATACCGCGGCAATGTCGCGCTCCTTCATTACCTCGAATACCTCAGCAACGCGGTCCGGTTGAACTATCGAATGCACAACAAGCTCTTTGTCGTCGACAACGAGATCGCCATCGTCGGCGGACGCAACATCGGCGACGAGTACTTCAAGGGAGGAACCCAGTTCGAATTCGGCGATTACGACGCCTTCGCCGCCGGCCCGATCGTGCAGCGGATTTCGAACAGTTTCGATGCCTTCTGGAACAGTCCGATGGCGGTCCCGATCGCAGCGTTCCCGGGCGATTCGCCTTCGACGCAGGATCTCGAGCGATATCGCCGCGTTCTGGCCGCACATCACGCGTACATGGACGCCGCTTACGCCAAGTACATGCGCAGGCTTGCCGCGGGCGAGCCTCTGGCATCGATCCTGGATGGCGGATCCTCACTCGTATGGGCGCATGCGGAGCTCCTCTACGACAGCCCCGAAAAAGCCAAGGTCGAGAAGGGCGAGCAAGGTGGCCACCTGCTGCGCCGGCGCCTCGGTGAAGTCTCGCAGCAGGTCCAGAAGGAGTTGCTCATCGTGACCCCGTACCTCGTGCCTGGGACCAAGGAGATGAATTTCTTCAAGGAACTGCGCGAGCGCAACGTCAGCGTCCGCATCCTCACCAACTCCCTTGCGTCGTCGGACATGCCTATCGTCCACGCCGGCTACGAGGCGGTGCGGATCCCGCTGCTGAAGATGGGCGTCGAGCTGTACGAAGTGCGCCCCGCCCTCGGCGAGCCCGTCGTTTGGGGTGACCGGTTGAAGTCCTCGAGCGCCGGCCGCTATGCGCTGCACGCCAAGGTCTTCGTCTTCGACCGCCAGCGCGTGTTCATCGGCTCGATGAATCTCGACCAGCGCTCCCTGCACCTCAACACGGAGATCGGGCTGATCATCGACAGTCCGGAGCTTGCGCGCCAGATCGTCCAGCATTTCGCGGATATCACGCAGCCCGCGAACAGCTACGTCCTCGCTCTCAGCGACGCCGACGCGAAAGGCGAGCGCCATCTCCTCTGGCGCACCCTGGAGAAGGGAAAGCCCGTGGTCTATGACCATGAGCCGGACGCGCCGCCCTGGAAGCAGATCGAAGTCGGCGCGCTCTCGATCCTGCCCATCGACGGATTGCTTTGAATGGCAGCCCGACCGCAATCCGGCGCGCCACATCCGCCGTCACCCCGTGACCACGCGGCGAGAATGCAATGACCGAGCGTCGTTGGATCTCGCGCGGGCGGTTAGGGTTGCTCGCCCTGGCCTTGCTGCTCGTTGGCGCGCTTCCGCCCTCGTCCGGGTCGTCGAACCCGAATCAGGACATCGAGGTCCATGTGCGGAAGGACGGCCAGAACATCACGGTGGACGTCGACTGTCCGGTGGATGCGCCGCGCTCCGTCGCATGGGACGTACTCACCGATTACGACCACATGGCGCAGTTCATATCGAACCTCGAGTACAGCCGCATCGAAGACCGCGTGGACAATCTGTTGCGCGTGCATCAGAAAGGCAAGGCGTCGCGCGGGTTCCTGTCGCTGACGTTTGACAACGTGCGCATGATCGAACTCGTTCCCTACAACGAGATCCGCTCGCAGCTGGTCAGCGGCGACTTGAAGTCGGGTTCGTTCGTCACGCGCATCGTCGAAACGGGCGGGCGCATCCACATCCTCAACGACGGTCACTACACGCCCACGCTGTGGGTCCCCCCGCTGATCGGACCCGCGCTGATCGAGGCCGAGACGCAGAAGCAGTTCGGCGAAATCCGGGCCGAGATACTGCGCCGCAGCGCGCTGCTTGACGCAACCCATCCGTCCTGATGGCGCAGGGTTCCGTCGGCAGCGAGTCGGGAGTTCGCGACCGCGCTGCCGCTCAGGCCGGCAACCAGGTACCCGATTGCCGCGACAGATCCTCCCCCTGACGGCCGAGCACGATCGCGCGAGCGCAGCGCAAGCGCGCAGTCAGCGCAGTTAGTCTGGACGCTATCCGAGCAATGCAGGAGATGTGAATGCATTCGACTTTCGATGATGCAACGACGCGCCGGGGGAGCAGGTATCGCGCGCCCGGATCGCTCGAGCGTGTGATCACGACGCTGCCGCGCTTCTTCGTGCCGGCGTTCGCGCTGATGTTCCTGACCTTTTCGCTGCTGCTGGCTACGTCGGCCGCTTTCGAACTGATCAGGCCGATGCTCGAGGAGGGAGACTTCTTCAAGGGCCTGGTGAAGGGTTTGCACACCGGCGTTGTCGCGCTCGCGGTCTATGAATTGGCGCAGATCGTCTATCAGGAATATGACCAGAACCACGAACTGCGTGACGTGATGGTGCGCACACGGCGCGGCGTATCCCGATTTGGCAGCGTCGTCGTGGTCGCACTGGTGCTCGAATCCCTGATCATGGTGATCAAGTACAGCCAGCAGGATCTCGCCGGATTTCTGTTCTATCCGGCCACACTCATCCTGAGTGCCGCGGTCCTGCTCGCTGCGCTCGGCCTGTTCGCGCAGCTTACCGGGAACTGAGCGGTTCATCCGCCCCGAGAGCGGCCGACCGCACCCTGTGCGCGACTGCCGCCCGATCCGCGTAGGACGGGTCCTACGCGTTGACAGGCAGCGGCCTGATGGACTTCGCGCGGCCTCCGGGCATGATCGAACCATCTGGATTGGGCGCTCCGGTTCGCAGTCAGACGCCTTCCAGACTGTCACCATCGAGACGCCCCGGATTCGCATCCTTGTCGCACCGATGACACCGATCAGGACCTTTCTCGTCGAAGACAGCCGCGTCATTCGGGAAGCCTTGGTCGCCACCCTCGAGGAAATGTCGTCCCTGCGCGTGGTGGGCTCGGCCGACGAGGAGGCTGCCGCCGTCGCCTGGCTTGCGGCATCGGAGAACCAGTGCGATCTGCTGATCGTCGACCTGTTCCTCCGGCGCGGATCGGGATTCGGTGTTCTGCAGGCCGCTCGCAACTCGGGGCGATCCTGCTCCGTCGTCGTGCTGAGCAACTATGCGACGCCGGACGTGCGGCGCCGCTGCCTGATGCTGGGCGCCGACCGGGTGTTCGACAAGTCGGGCGAAATCGACGCGCTGATCGACTTCTGCGCGCAACTGGCCGAACGGCAATCGGACACCACGGCACCGGTTGCGCGCAGTGCCTGAGCTACTGGATCAAGCCGTTCTTCAGCGCGTAATAGGTCAGATCGCTGTTCGACTTGAGATTCATCTTTTCCATCACGCGCGTGCGATAGGTGCTGGCCGTCTTGACGCTGATTGCCATGTCCTCCGCGAGATGACCGATGGTTTCGCCGCGCGCCAGGCGCAGGAACACCTGGAACTCGCGCTCGGACAGCCGCTCGTGCGGCGCCTTTCCGTCGTCGTTGTTGAGCGCGTCCGCGAGCAGTTCGGCAACCCCCGGCGTGATGTACTTACGGCCGCGGGACACCGTGCGGATCGCCTCGACGATCTGCGCCGGATCGCATTCCTTGTTCAGGTAACCGCTGGCGCCCTGCTTGAGCAGCGCGGTGGCGTAGTGTCGCTCGTCGAAGCTGCTCAGGATCAGGATCGGCAACTCCGGTGCACGTGCCCTGATCGCAGCGAGTGCGCCGATCCCGTCCTGTTCCGGCATCGACAGGTCCAGCACCAGGACATCGATGTCGCCCTTGCGCACGAGGTCCAGCGCTTCGCGGCCATTGGCGGCCTCGCCCGTGACCTCGAGGTCGTCGTGCTCGCTCAGGAACTGTCGCAGACCAGCGCGTACGATCGCGTGGTCGTCGACGATGCCGATGCGGATCATCGTTCGCCGCCTTGGATAGGAAACAACCAGACGAGTCTAGTTGCGTGCCCTCTCGATGAAAACCTCGTTGCGCTTAGGGGGTAGACGGATCGCCTTCGCGCTGGCGGTCGTTCTGGCCGGCGTGGTGCTCGTCATCAACGAGTCCGCGTACTGGCGGTCGCACAATTCGATGGCCAGGCTCGATGCGATCACCGCCACGCGCGCCGATCTGCGGCAGCTGCTGTACGAACTGGGCACGGCCGATACGGCGCAGCGGCGCTATCTGCTGAGCGGACAGGACGACCCTCTGCAGACCTGTCGCGCCGCGCTGAAAGCCGCCAGTGAATCGCTGGCGCGGCTCGCCAGCTACTACCGCGACGATTCGGTGCTGCGCCCGCGCCAGCAGGAACTCGACGTTGCGGTACGCCGGCGCCAGGCGAGCATCGAGTCGGTGATCAGTATGTACAGCGCCGGGCAGCGGGAACAGGCGATCGCGCAGACGGTTGCCGATCCCGGTCGCGTGCAGTTCGAGTCGATCCGCGCGCTGGCGGACGAGCTGGACGCGGCCGAAGCGGGCAAGTTCACCGGCGCGCGCGACAGCATTGACCGCACTCTGACGTTCAATCGCATCGGCATCGATGCGATGGTCGTGCTCGGCATCCTCGCGCTGTTCTTCTATCTGCGGCAGGCGGCGGCGATCGACGAGCTGCGCGCCAGCCAGCAGCGCGCGATCCAGAACGAACGCGATCAGCTCGAGCTGGCGGTGCGGCGGCGCACGGAGCACCTGATCGAGCTCGCACGGCATCTGCAATCCGCACGCGAGGACGAACGCAGCCACCTCGCGCGCGAGTTGCATGACGAACTGGGCGCGTTGCTGACGGCGGCCAAGCTCGATGCGGCGCGCATCAGGTCGCGCCTCGGAACGCGCGAACCCGAGGCGCTCGAGCGCCTTGCCCATCTGATCGAGACGCTCAACGAAGGAATCGCGCTGAAGCGCAGGATCATCGAGGACCTGCGTCCGTCTTCGCTCGACAACCTGGGCCTGGTCGCCGCGCTCGAGATCCTGGCGCGTGAATTCGGGCAAACGGCCAAGGTTGAGGTCCGCTGCCAGCTCGAGCCGGTGCGGCTGTCACCCGCGGCGCAGCTGACCGTCTATCGACTGGTGCAGGAAGCGTTCACCAACATCGCCAAATACGCACGTGCGCAACACGTCGACGTGTCGACGGGGACGAAAGATGGAATCGTATCGATCGTCGTCGTCGACGACGGCGTCGGCTTCGATCCGGACGTGCAGAAGCAGTCCGCGCATGGCCTGCTCGGCATGCGCTATCGCGTCGAGGCCGATGGCGGGACGCTGACCATCGCATCGACGCCGGGCCACGGCACGCGCATCAGCGCGTCGCTGCCGGAGGACAAGTCCGCCTGACCGGCGGACGGTGTCGGCCTCGTCCTACAGCACGGGTGCTGCTCGCCCGACACGACTGCGGCCGCCCGTCCCATACCTGCCCGCAGCGGGCCTCCCTAATCTGCGCTCATCGCAGCGGATCGCTGTGCATGTGGCCGGGCAGCGGAGTCATGCCGGTCCGACAAAGGGGAGAACCATGCTGCACTATGCCGCCGTATTCCTCTTCATCGCGTTGATCACTGCGCTGTTCGGATTCACCGACATCGCCAGCGGCGCAGTCAGCATCGCCAGGCACCTGTTCGTCCTTTTCGTCGTTCTCGCGGTCGCCAGTTCGCTGATCGGCATCCTGGACGGCGCCTGAACCAGCGCCATCCTATGCGACCGCCCAATTTCAGAAGGAGATAAGCCATGCATATCCGCAACGCGCTTGCTGCCGCGATGACCGCCGTGGCATTCATCGCGCTACCGGGCTGCGCGGTCACGCGCGGCCAATCGACCGTGGGTGAATACATCGACGATGCCACGATCACGGCAACCATCAAGGCCCGCTTCGTCGATAACAAGGATGTCGATGCCGCAGCCATCAAGGTCGAGACGCTGAACGGAACGGTCCTGCTGTCCGGCTTTGCCAAGAGCGACAAGGAACGATCGACGGCCGAAACCATCGCACGCAATGTCAAGGGCGTGAAAGAGGTCCGCGACGAGATCGTGGTCCGACCGGCGTGACGTCCGTGCCGGAGCGCAATGCGCTCGCTTGATTCTTCTTCAGGGCGCGGTTGCCGGCGGCCCGGTCATCGCCCCGGCACCGACGATCACTCTTTACCAACGGGAGGATTCATGAAATCCACGATCACCGGTTTGTTTCGCGCGGCGGCGGTGTGCGGCGGCGTGCTGGCGCTGGCTGCCTGCGGTGGCGGCGGCAGCAGCGACTCGACGTCGTCGACCGCCAGCGGCATGGGCACGCTGCGGGTGGCGCTGACCGATGCACCGGCGTGCGGATTCGACAGCGTCAACGTCACGGTCGATCGCGTGCGCGTGAACCAGAGCGCGGAGGCGGCCGACACCGACGCCGGCTGGAGCGACATCGCGCTCAGCCAACCGACCAAGATCGATCTGCTGTCGCTGAGCAATGGCGTGCTGTTCAGCCTCGG
>JBAIYN010000645.1:0-1752 GCA_037915775.1 Burkholderiales bacterium
CACCGGTGACACTGCAGCGTTTTTGGATGGTCTGGCAGTTCGCGCGCCGCGACATCGTCGCGCGAGTGCGCGGCTCGGCGCTCGGCCTGGCGTGGCTGCTGCTGACACCGCTTGCGTTCCTGGCGGCTTACGTGTTCGTCTTCGTCTACGTGCTGCAGTCGCGCTGGCCCGGTGTCGCCCATGGCAACGGCGCGGCGGAAAGCGCCCTCGCCATATATGCGGGTCTGATCGTCCACGGCCTGATCGCCGAGTGCGCGGTGCGCGCGCCCGGGCTCGTGCGCGAGCAACCGCATCTCGTGACCAAGGTCGCGTTTCCGCTCGAGTGGCTGCCGGTTTCGGCGCTTGCGAGCGCACTGATCCAGACGTTTGCCAACATTCTCGTCTTGATCATCGGTGTCGCATGGGTACGCGGCACGCTCGACGCGTCGCTGTTTCTGATCCCGGTTGCGCTGACGCCGCTGGCGATCGCGACGCTCGCGCTGGCCTGGCTGCTGGCGGCGCTCGGCGTCTTCGTCCGTGACATCGCGCAGGCGATCGGACCGCTGGTCGCACTGCTGCTGTTCTTCAGCCCCGTGTTCTGGCCGATCGAGGCGCTACCGGCTGACGTGCGCGGCTTCTTCATCGCCAACCCGCTGACATTGCCGATCGGATGGATGCGCGCCGCCGCACTCGGCCTTGGTTCGATCGACTGGTCGGCCTGGTGGACCTACCTGGCCGGCGCCGTCGCGTTCGCGGTTGCCGCGCGCGCGTTCTTCCTGCGTCTGAATCCCGGATTCGCCGATGAACTCTGAGCTCGCGATCTCGCTGGCCGGCGTCGGCAAGTGCTATCCGGTCGGTGGCCAGCCGGTGCGGCGCATGATCGACCTGCTGCTCGGCCGGCGTGCCGCCGCGGACGGATTCTGGGCGGTGCGCGACATCGACCTGCAGGTGCGGCGCGGCGAGGCAATCGGCATCGTCGGACACAATGGCGCCGGCAAATCGACGCTGCTGCAGATGGTCGCCGGCACGCTGACGGCGAGCGCGGGGACGCGGCAGGTCAACGGCCGCATCGCTGCGCTGCTCGAACTCGGCGCCGGCTTCAATCCTGAGTTCTCCGGGCGCGAGAACGTGTACCTGACCGCCGCCGTGTCCGGGCTGTCGCGCGCCGAGATAACGGGGCGCTTCGACGATATCGTCGCCTTCTCCGGCGTGCAGGAGTTCATCGATCGCCCGGTGAAGACGTACTCGAGCGGCATGCTGGTACGGCTGGCGTTCTCGATCGCCGCCCACGTCGACCCGGACATCCTGATTATCGACGAGGCGCTGTCGGTCGGTGACGGCGAGTTCGCGCGCCGCTCGTTCGACCGCATCATGCAGTTCCGCGAGGCGGGCAAGACGCTGCTGTTCTGTTCGCACTCGCTGTACCAGATCGAGGCACTGTGCGACCGCGCGATCTGGCTCGACCATGGCCGGCTGAAGATGGAGGGCGCGCCCGCAAGCGTGACGATGGCGTACGACGCCGCGCTGAATGCCAAGGCGCGCGCTGAGTTGGGCCGGCCGGAGCAAGCGCCGGCGCTGCCGATCGCACCGAGCGAACCGGTCGCCGCCGCCGGCGCATCATCGGGCCGCATCAAGGCGGTCCGGCTCAACGATGAGCAGTTCGACAGCGGTGTCAGCGACTGGATCGCCGAGATCGAGTTCATATCGGATCCGCATCTGCCAGACCCTTCGGTCGCCGTCATAATCCTGACTGCGGATGGCCGGGTCGTCACA
>JBAIYN010000602.1:0-14416 GCA_037915775.1 Burkholderiales bacterium
GTTGCTCCGGCCGGCTGGCTCGACGGGCGCGGTTGCCGCGCTCGAGGACCGGCTCCAGCGTCGAATCACATCGGTCAGCTGCTGCTGCTTGCACGGTTTGGCCAGGTAGCCGCTGAAGCCTGCCCGCAGGCAGCGCTCGGCATCACCGACCAGCGCGTTCGCCGTCAGGGCAACGACGGGCACGTCGCGCGGAGTCACGAAGGAACGGGGATCATCGCCACGCAATCGGCGCAGCGCCTCGAAGCCATCCGTTTCCGGCATCTGGCAATCCATCAGCACCAGATCGAAGCGGCGCCGCGCAAGCGCGTCGAGGGCAACGCGGCCGCTGTGAACGACATGAACATCGCAGCCGATCTCTTCCAGCATCGCCCGCGTGACTTCCTGGTTCACCGGGTTGTCCTCGGCCAGCAGCACGGCCAGCCCCCTGAACCGGCCAGCGGCCACGGGCATCGCGCCGGCGGCGGGAGCCGACCCGAGCGCGCCCGCCAGCGCGTTGACGAGTTCCTTCTGGCGCACCGGCTTGGGCAGGCAGACCTCGACTCCACAGGCGTGCGCAAACGTGGTTTCATCGCTGTCGGCCAGCGACGTCAGCATCACGATCCGGATCGCCGCCAGCTGCGAATCGCGCCGCATCTCGCCGACGAGAGTCAGGCCATCCATCACCGGCATCTTCATGTCGAGCACGGCCACGTCGAAGCAGGCGCCAGCACGCGCCGCCGCGCGCATCAGCTCCAGTGCCTGCGCGCCGTTCTCGGCCGCCGCCACCTGCATTCCGAACGCCTGCAGCTGCTCCTGCACGATGCCGCGGCTGGTCGGACTGTCCTCGGCGAGGATCGCGCGCATGCCCCGCAGCCGCTCGCATGGAAAAGGATCCGCGACCAGCGCCGGATCGCCGTTCTCCAGCACGACGTCGAAGCGGAACGTGGACCCGACGCCCACGCGGCTGTCGACGCTAATCGTCCCTCCCATCATCTCGACCAGTTGGCGGCTGATCGCCAGCCCAAGCCCGGTTCCGCCGTGCCGGCGCGACATCGTCTGGTCAGCCTGCATGAAGACAGTGAACAGCCGCGCCACCGTTTCCGGCGGCATGCCGATGCCGGTATCGCGAACCTCGAAGCCGATCCGCTGGCGCCCGCCCACCGGCGTGGCCGCAACGGTGACGATGACCTCGCCGTGCTCGGTGAACTTGATCGCATTGCCGACCAGGTTGGTCAGGACCTGGCGCAGGCGGCCCGCATCCCCGGCGACCACCGGCGGCACCTCGGGTCCGACCCGGCATGCCAGCTCGAGCCGCTTTTCGTGGGCGCGTGGCGCCAGCAGATCGAACACGTCTTCGACCAGCAGGCGCAAGTCGAAGTCGGCCTTCTCGAGCTTGAACTGACCGGCCCCGGCCTTCGAGAAGTCGAGGATGTCGTTGATGATCTGCAGCAGCGCTTCGCCGGAGCTGTACACGGCTTCGGCGAAGCGGCGCTGCTTGCCGGTGAGGTGCGTGCCGAGCAGCAACTCGGTCATGCCGAGCACGCCATTCATCGGCGTGCGGATCTCGTGGCTCATGTTGGCGAGGAACTGCGACTTGGCATGGCTGGCAGCCTCGGCCAGTTCCTTCGCCTCGCGCAGCGCACGCTCGTGGTCGCGCTCGGCCGTCACGTCCTGCAGCACGCAGAGGCGGGCGACCTCGCCGCCGCGGTCGATCAGGCGCGTGACGTGAACGTGCGTCCACACCACCTGGCCGTCGCGCCGCACGAAGCGCCGTTCGTAGACCTGCGATCCGCAGCTGGCATCTCCCAGCGCAGGCGTGCGCGCCGCCAGCATCGCCGGCACGTCGTCCGGATGCGCAAGCTTCGATGCGTCCAGTCCGGCCAGCTCATCGCCGCCGTAGCCCAGCAGGCGCGAGAACGCGGCGTTGATGCGGCGGATGCGAAACGCCTGATCCTGGATCACGCACGCCAGCGGCGACTCCTCGAACAGCGCACGGAAGTACTCCTCGCTCGCGCGCAGCGCCAGCTCGGCACGCTTACGCTCGCTGATCTCTCTTTCGATCGCGACGAAATTCGTCAGGGCGCCGCGCGGATCGAATACCGGCTGGATCTCGGTTTCGACCCAGTACGGGGTGCCGTCCTTCGCATAGTTGATGTTTTCCACGCCGCGGATACCGACGCCGGCGCGCATCGCCTCGTCCAGCCACGCAGCTGCCTGCGGATCGGTCGCCGGGCCACGCAGCAGCGCGATGCCGTCGCGGCCGACGACCTCCTCCAGCGCGTAGCCGGTGCAGCGCGTGAAACTGGCGTTCACCCATTCGATCCGCAGCAACGGGTCCGTGATGATCACGATGCTGTCGGTATTGGCGGCCACCAGCGCAAGCCGACGCAGTTCATGCATGCGCGACTGCAGTTCGCGATCGGCGCGGTGCCGCTCCGCGATGCGCGCCAGTTCCGCTCCGATCGCGTCGAGCAGTTCCGTGGTCGCGGCGGTCGCCGGAATGCGCTGTGCGCTGAAGAACTCGATGAACGCGGTGACGTGGCCCTGCGCGATCACCGGCACCACGATGCCCGTCTGCAACCCCGCGAGTTGCGCCACGTCGCGCCGGTTCCATTCGGCGAGCGTCGAGAGATCTTCCACCCACTGCGGCCGCCCGAGAACGTAGGCGCGTCCGATGAACTGCGTGGCGGCGCGCGCCACCGGCAGCCGCTCGGTGACGGTCACGAACTCGCCGAAGCGCTGCGGCTCGCGCAGGTACCAGTAAGAGCGCTGTTCGCCCTCCTCGGTGCCATCGATCAGGCAGGCGACCCGCCCGATCGGCCATTCGAGGTAGTCGCCGATCTCGCGCAGCACCCGCTGCAGTGCCAGCTCGACGTCGCTGGTGCCGTTCGCCGCGTCGGCCAGCCCGCGCAGCAGCCGCATTTGGGCATGCTGGCGGCGCAGCTTCAGGCGGCTGTTCAGCCCCGCCGCGCGGATGCCATGCATTCGGTTGAGGCGAGGCAGCAGATCCCTCCGGAACAGCACCGTTGCGGCCGCTGCCATGGCGAGCGTGGCCGTGCCTGCCAGGAGCAGTTCGGCGACCCATCGGCCTGGCGCCGGACCCGCAGCCCATCGGCCCAGCACGAAGCCCAGCGCGGACGCCGCGAGCACAACCAGCGCCAATCCCGTGACCGCCCGCAGTACCGCGGACCGGCGGCGTTGCGCGCGCGCATTCAGCGCCGCACGGACGCGCCGCGCCCGCGGCGTGCCCGCAAACGCCGCAAGAGCGGCAGGAGTCTCGACAGCTGGACGGGCATTCATCGCTGGGCGCAGGAAGATCGCCGTCCGCGGAACGAGCGGCCGGCGCCAGTTCATGAATTCGGCAAAGGGTGCCGAAACTTGACCGCCGGCAGCACTCGAAAAGGAGGGTGTGGACCGGACTTATCGGCGCCTGTGGACTGCATTTCCGCCTTCGCGCCGCCGCTGGCACAATCGCGCCGTGGGCACGCCTCGATGCGAGCAATCCTTTCGGCGTTGGTTCGCCCGGCGACGCGCCGGCTTCACGACCGCCGCGTGGCTCGCTTCACCGGCCGCTGAAGCAGCGACGCGCTCTGGCGAGGCCTGGACACTGATCGGCGCCATCTGCGTCGGCGCGCTGATCGCAATCGGCGCGGTGCTCGTCGCTCACTACGCGCGCGGATCGCGCGACGTCGGCGTGCTGCGGCGCACCCTGGCCGCCTCGTCCGACTGGTGGTGGCGCACCGACGCGACAATGAAAGTGGTCGAGATCGCGCCCGGGCAGCGTGCACGATCCGATATCGACCCACGGCGACTGCTCGGCCGCGCGCCATGGCAGGTCGTCGAGCAGGTCGACCTGCCCGCGCCGCTGCGCAATGCGATCGACGCGCGCGCGCCGTTCTTCGACGAGCCGCTCACCCTGAACGTCAACGGCAACGCGCGCGTGTTCGCGTTCAGCGGCACGCCGCTGTTCTCCGCGGGCGCGAATTTCGACGGCTACGTCGGTGCCGCGCGCGAGATCACGGGTTCGATCGCCACGACCGTCGGCAGCCGCGAGCAGTCCGAGCAGATCGAACGGCTGCAGGCGGAAGCCGCGGAACGCAGCCGCCAGTTCGAGCTTGCGGTGAAGGACCTCGACAGCTTTGCGCATTCGGTGTCGCACGATCTGCGCGCGCCGCTGCGCGTGATCGACGGCTTCGCCACCATCGTGCTCGAGGACTACGGCAAGCGGCTCGACGAGCTGGGGCGCGGCCACCTGCAGCGGATCATCGCTGCCGGCAGCCGGATGAATTCGATGATCGACACGCTGCTGGAGCTGTCACGCACTACCGGGCGCGACCTCGAACGCGAGCGCGTCGACCTTTCCCAGCTTGCGCGTGACCTGATCGACGAGCTGAGCGCGCAGAGCGATCTGCACGAAGGTCCGCGCAACATGGATGTCGTGATCGCCGACGGGCTCGTGGCCGACGGCGATCGCACGCTGCTGCGGCTGGTGCTGCAGAACCTGCTGTCGAACGCGTGCAAGTTCACCGCCCGGGTGCCGGTCGCGCGCATCGAATTCGGCGCCGACGAGTCACAGGGGCGGCGCGTCTACTTCGTGCGCGACAACGGCGCCGGCTTCGACATGCGCTTTGCCGACAAGCTGTTCGGCCTGTTCCAGCGCTTCCACTCGCAGAGTGAATTCCCGGGCACCGGCGTCGGCCTGGCGACGGTGCAGCGAATCGTGCGCAAGCACGGCGGCCGCATCTGGGCCGAGTCCGAACCCGGAAAGGGCGCAACCTTCCACTTCACGCTGTGGGAGCACTGACGCCGCCGGGACGCGACTGGCGATGGCGAGTCGAGCCGACACTGTTTCCGAGTGCGGCAAGCCGGCGGCGATCGCCTAACCCAGCGTCCAGGCGTTGCCGCATTTTGCGCACTTCACCCGCATCCAGTGCGGCCGCCCCGCTTCGGGCGGATCGTCGGCGTCCTCGCTTTCGGAGGCCAGCAGGTTGAACTTGCCCCATGCTCCGCACGACGGACAGGCGGCATCGCTGGCGAACTGCTCTGCGCGCTGGAGCAGCACGGAGAAGCGCCGCCACGCCACGATCATGCCGGTGCCGCACGCGGCGGCGAGCACGAAGACGCCCAGGTAGAAAGTCGCCGAGCGCCGCGCGAAATCGAGCATCTCGAGGCCGGCCAGCAGCATGATCAGGCCGAAGAATGCGGCGACGAGGTACGCGTGGCTTTCGATCAGCTGGCGCTCGTACCAGCGGCGAAACCCGAGCCGGCGGATGTCGTTCGTGACGGCCATCGGCGATCGGACGCGGCGCGATCCCGCCTCAGCGCGGCACCGAATTCAGCCGATTCGCGGCATCGACCATGTTCGCCGCCAGTTCGTCGATGCTGCGGCCCTCGGCACGCGCCTGCGCGCGTAGCACGTCGAGTGCACGCGTGTAGTCAAGGCGCAGGCGCTCCATCAGGATCCCGACCGCCACGCTCTGCTCGCGCAACGCGCTGTCCGCCGGCGCCAGGGTCGGCGGGGCAGGAGGAACGGGCGCCGCGGGCGGTCGATCGCGCAGCTTGATCAGGGCTGCCTCCACCGCCGGCACGATGTGGTTGACGTCGATCGGCTTGACCAGGTAGGCCAGCGCGCCCAGCCGCATCGCATCCTCGACGATGTCGCGATCGCCGAACGCCGACAGGAAGATGTATCCGGTGTCGGTGTTCGCCGACAGGTAGCGCGCCACGTCCATGCCGGACTTGCCCTGCATCCGCATGTCGAGAATCGCCAGCCGCGGCTTGTGCTTGCGTGCCAGCAGGATGGCATCGTCGCCGTTGTCGGCTTCGAGCACGCCGTAGCCAGCCTGCTTCAGCCCCGCGGCCAGCGTAGCCAGCACGAGGCGGTCGTCGTCGACGACCAGGATCAGCGGTGAATCTTCCATGTCTGCATTATGGGCGCAGGCGTCCGGCCGCGGCGCCTCAGGTCGTCTCCTCGCGGATCGCCGGCGGCGACAGTTCGAGCCGTGAGATCACCAGCGGTCCGAACTGCTCGATCGACAGGCGCGCGCCCCGCCGCGGCAGCAGCGACTTCACGAGACCGAGGCCCGACACTCCGGACGTCACGCGCGTCAGATCGAACCCGTCGGCCAGGCGGCCGGCGTTCTCGATCCGCAGTTCGACGCCGTCGGCGCGCGGCAGCATGCGCACCGCGATGCCTTGCTCGCGGCTCGCGCGATACTTGATCGCATTGGTCCCCAGCTCGTTGATCACCAGCGCCAGCGGGACCGCCTCGTGCTCCGGCAGGCCCCAGCGCCACAGCGCAGCGGCGGGAGCGTCGAAATTCACCTGCGCGCCGAACATGCCGCCGAGGTTGGTGAAGATGCCCTGCGCGACTCCCAGCATCGGCAGCGTGCCGGTCGCGCGCAACTGCAGGCCGTGCACCTGGGCGATAGCCTGGATCTGTCCGGCGATCTCGTTCAGCGTGTCGGCCAGTTCCGGCTTGGCGTGCGCCTGGTGCTGCAGCAGGCCGGCCACCCCCTGCAGGTTGTTCTTGATGCGATGGTGCACCTCGCGCACCAGCAGGTCGCGCTGTCGCACCGCTTCGTCGAGCCGCTTCGCCTCCGCCGCCATGCGCAGCGTGATGTCTTCCGCGATGCCGAACACGCGGATCGAGCCGTCGAACATCCGCACCGGGCTCAGCCGCGCGTGCAGGGTGCGCAAGCCGTCCTGCGGATGTTCGATGCGCAGCGTGATCTCGGCGCGCCGCCCGTGCCGCATCGACGCGACCAGCCTGCGCGCGCGCCGATTCAGGTCCGGCAGGTCATCGGCGTGCACATGGCGGTAGAACGCGCGCGCGTTTTCCAGAAGCTCCGCCGCAGGGGCGCCGACCAGCGCTTCGTAGCGCGGACTGACGTAAAGCACGCGATCCAGGTCGTCGGTCGCGATGAAGACGAGCTGATCGATGTTTTCCGCCAGCTGGCGGAAGCGGGCATCGGTCTCGCGCAGCGCCGCCTCGGCGCGCACGGTGTCGGTCAGGTCGTCGATGATCGACATCACGTATTGCGCGTGCTGTCCGGCAAGCCGGTCCTCGTCTTCACCCGGCGCCCCTTCGTACAGCGGCATCACGCGCTGATGCACGGTCAGCGTACGGCCGTCGGCGCGCGGCAGCACTTCGCGCGCGCGGTCGATCAGTCGCCCGCTGGCCAGGGCCGAGCGGTCGAGTTCGACGAACTTGTCGGCCAGCGCGGCGTCATAGAGATCGCGCCAGGTACGGCCGATCACGTCCTGGCGCGACAGACCGGTGATCGCCTCGCCGGCGCGGTTCAGGCTGACGAAGCGTCCGCTGTCGGCCTCGCGCACCGCCACCAGCACCGGCAGGCTTTCGACGATCAGGTCCAGGTAGTTGCGCACGCGCTGCAGCTCGTTCTCGGAGCGCTTGCGCGCGTCGACGTTCATCAGCGCGACGATCATCCCGCGCTCCGGTGCACCGACGTCGAGCAGGCGCACGTTGCCGGCGGCCCAGAATGTTTCGCCGTCGGCACGCTTCAGTTCGTGCTCGAAATTCACCTCGCCGGCGGCGGCAGCGCGCGCGCGCACTTCGTTCCACTCCTCCGGGCGCGCGAACAGCGCGCCGATCGGCAGTTGCGCGAGCCGGTCGCTGCTGTAGCCGAACATCTGCTCCGTCGCATGATTCGCCTTCACCAGCGTGTCGTTGGCCGCATACGCAATGCCGACCAGCGCGTTGTCGAAGATGCGCTGCAGTTCCGCCAGCGCATCGCGCAGATGGGCCTCGGAGCGCTTGCGCGCATCGATGTCGACGAAGGCGAAGATGTAGCCGGCGCCCGGCTCGCGCGGGTCGACCGCGCGCCCCTGCACCGCGACCCAGGTCGGGTTGCCGCGGCGACGGTACAGCCGCATCTCGAAATCGCACACGCGCCGCTGGTCGATCTCGCCGAAATGCTCCGCCAGACTGGACATCAGCAGGCTGTCGGCCGGATGCGTGGCCCCGCCGCCGCCCGCGGTCAGCGCGCCGCGCTCGCAACCGAACATCTCCTCCATCGCCGCGTTGGCACGCACCGGCCGGCCGTCGCGCACGAACAGCAGCCCGACCACCGCGGTATCGAACAGCAGCTGCGATTCGGACGCGAGCGACTCGAGACGTTCCTCCTGCCGGCGCCGCTCGCTGATGTCGAGGATCGACGCCACCTGGGCGCCCGCCGGCCGCGCCGGATCGACCGCGCGCAGCGACACGAGCGCCCAGAACGCTCCCCCGTCGGCGCCGCGCATGCGCGCCTCGAACGTGCGCGACGCGTCGGGCCCCACCTCGGCCAGGCGCTCGCGCCAGTCTTCGCCGAGCGCGCCGGGATCCTCGAACAGGTCCTCGAAGCGACGCCCGGTGGGACCCGCGGCATCGCCGTCGAAAAGCGTGATCGACTGCGCGTTGCCGCGCACGACCCGGCCATCGGCCAGGTGCAGAACCGCCGCCGCGGTGGTGTCGAGCACGACGTTCAGCTCGAGCAGCGAACGCGCCAGCGCTTCGCGGCTGCGCTTCTGCTCCGACACGTCGAGGAACGTGTAGATCGCGTCCGTTCCCAGGTCGTGCCCGCCTTCGACCGCGCGCGCCTGCACCAGGCACCACACCGGCGTGCCGTCCTTGCGGAACAGCACGACCTCCGTGTTCGCCGACTCGCCCACGCGTGGCGCCGGCAGCATCGACACCTCCTGCGGCAGCAGGTTGGCGCGATCGCGCGTGAGTTCGTCCAGCGGGAGGCCGAGCGTCTCGGCCTCGGAGTAGCCGAACAGCCGCGCGAATTCGCGGTTGGCCAACAGCACCTTGCCGTCCAGCGCCTGCGCGACGCCGACCGACATCGTCTCCAGCAGCGAGCGACTGCGGTGCAGCGCCTGTTCCAGCTGCTCCGATGCCGCACGGCGGTCCGAGAAATCCTCCAGGACCAGCACGTAGCGCCGCGAGGACTCGCCGATCATCCAGGCGCGCACGGTCAGCCGCACCCATACGGTGCGGCCATCGGCGCGCACCATGCGCCGGTCGCTTTCGGCCGACACCACCGCGCCGCGCGCCAGATGCGCGCGCAGCCGCAGCCCTGCCTCGACCTCGTCCGGATGCAGCAGCAGCGCCGGATCGCGACCGATCAGTTCGGCGCTCGGATAGCCGAGCAGCGCGCAGGCGGCGCGGTTGACCTGCACGATGCGGAAGTTGGTGTCGAGGAGAAGCTCGGCCACCGGACTGTCCTCGAACAAGGAGCGAAAGCGCTCGGCGCTTTCGACCAGCGCCGCCTCGATCCGCCTGGGCTCGAGCACTTCGCGCGCGAACAGGAAACAGGTTTCGCGTCCGTCGAGCTCGACCCGTTGCGCCACGACGTCCACCGGCAGCGCTGCTCCGGCCGCGGTCCGGTAGCGGGTCTCGGCGCGCCAGCGGCCGCCGGCCGCCAGTTCGTCGAACATGCGCGCCACCCTCTCGGCCGAAGCATCGGCGTCGATCGACGCGAGCGGCCGTCCGCGCAGTTCCGCCTGACCGAAGCCCAGCGCATGGCACGCGCTCCGATTGGCATCCGCGACAGTGCCGTCGCGGTGCAGTTCGATTACGAGATCGGCGGAGGAAGCGAGGGCGAGCCGCAGAGCAGCCGCGGAAGATTCAGCAAAGCCCATCGGTTCCAGCTGGGCGGGCTGTGGAACGTGCACGGCCGCGAGCCTCGGGAGCGGGATGCGCGCCGAACGCCGGCGCGCACAGAGAATAGCCGTGCGGCCGATTCTCCGTCTATAGATAGTCGAACAGTGACAGCTTCGATACCGACGCGTAGCTCTTGATCGCGGCTTCGTAGTTGGTTTGTCGCTGCGCCAGCTCGCTGGCGGCCTGCGCGAAATCGACGTCCTCGATCGCCGACAAACGCCCCTGCAGGTTCACGCTCTGCTGCCCCTGCACCTGCGCATAGCCGTCGACTTCGTTCAGGGCCGCGCCGATCTGGGCGCGCTTGACCGAAATGTGATCGACCGCCTGATCGATCGAGGCCATCGCGCCGCGCAGCATCGTGTTGATCTGCGCCACGGCGGCGGGGTTCGTCCCCGGCGTCCGCAGCGCCGCGATCGCCTGCGCCATCGTGTCGAAGATCGACTGATAGCCGGCCGGCTGCACGGTGAAGGTGTCGCCGGCCGCAGGCGCGCCGGAAATCGTCAGGCGCATGCCGTCGAACTGCAGCGCCGTGCTGCCGCTGCTGGCGGCAAACGTGAACTGCGCGTTGTCGCTCGCCCGCGTGACGACGTACTGCGATCCGTCGAACGCGATCGTGTAGCTGCTGCCGGTGATCTGGGAGGGATCCGTCACGCCGCCGACATCGATCACGCCGCTGCCGGTATTGGTCGCGGCCGCGGAGGTCGTGAACGTGCCGTTGCCGGGCCGCATCCGCAGAAAGACGTCATCGCCGGTGAATTTCACCTGCAGCAATCGATTGTTCGCGACTTCCAGGCGCTGCCCGGTGGAGTCACCGTCGTAACTGACCGTCGTTCCGCTCTGCGAGAAGGGTGCCGCGCCGTCGCGCGCGCCGGCGAACAGGTAGCCGCCCGCGCCGTCGGAAGTGTTCGCCAGGCCGACCATCTGCGCGAGGATGCCCTCGAGATCGGCCGCCACCATCTGGCGCTGCGAATCGCTGTACGTGCCGTTGGCCGCCGCAAGCAGTTTGTCCTTCACGGCGAGCAGCGAATCGCTGAACTGCGCCACTGCGTTCTCGCCCTGGTTCAGCACGTACTGCGCCTGGCCCTGGTTGCTCTTGTACTGGTCCAGCTGCGCCATGCTCGTGCGCAGCGCCACGCCGGCGGCGGCACCGATCGGGTCGTCTGATGGCGAAGCAATGCGCTTGCCCGACGACACCCGCATCTGCGCCTGCAGCAGCTCGCTCTGACTCGCAGAGATCAGCTGCTCGCCGGCCATGTATTGCATCAGGGTGGAAACGCGTTGCATCGCTAGCTACCGATCGAGAGAATCGCATCGAACATCGACTTGGCGGTGGCGATCAGCTTGGCCGCCGCCTGGTACTGCTGCTGGTACTGGATCAGGCGAGAGGCTTCCTCGTCCAGGTTCACGCCGGACATCGAGCTTTCCGCCTGCAGCGCGGAGCTCAGGATGCCCTGCTGCGCGCTGTCATTCAGCTGTGCGCTCTGCACTTCGCCGCCGACCCGCGCGACCAGCGTGGAGAACGCCGCCGGGATCGATTCGCCGTCGACGGCCGGGGTGCCCTGCAGTTGCACCAGTTTCAGAAGGTTGCTGTTGTCGCCGATGCCTCCCGCATTGGGTCCGACATTGACGACGTCGCCGGACTGCGGCACGCCGTGCATCGTGATGGCCCAGCGGCCGCCGAAGCTGATCGGCTGGCCGGCGACATAGGTGCCGGTCTGCGTCAGGGCCCCCGACGTGATCGTGTACGTATTCCCCGGTCCGAATGTGATCGCCGCCGGCGCGGCCAGGCTCGCCGAACGTGGCGCCAGGACGGACAGATCGTCGACCGCGATCGAGCCCTTGTTGCCGGCCGGCATCGAACTTGCAATCGGCGATGCCGCGGCGATTTCCGACGGCTGGCTGATCGCGAGCTCCAGGTTCCGCGACACCGCGCGCAGCGGCTGGACCACGAACGAGTCGCCCTCTGCGGGAGGCGTACCGGTCAGCGTGATCGACAGCCCGTCCTGCGTGAACGACGCTGTTCCCGAGGTCCACTGTGTTCCGTCCGAAAGCCGTGTCAACGTGTATTGGCCGCCGCTGTAAACCACCCGGTAATCGCTGGCCTGCAACTGCGTTGCATCCACAAACGATGCGCTGATATGCGTCGCCGCGTTGCCGTTGTTGGGCGCTGCGTACGCAGTCGGGCTCACGGGCGAGAAGATGTCGCCGCCCGGCTGCCCGTTGGCGTCGTTGCCCAGCCGATGCTGGGCATTGACCGCCGATGACAGCGCCACCGCCAGGCGACCAAGATCATTTTCGAGCCCGGGCAGATCCTCGCTGCGGAACTGCATCAGGCCGGCGATCCTGCCGCCTCCCAGCTGATCGGTATCGACTGCGCGCAACTGCCCGGCGATGTTCACGCTGACCTGAAGCACCTGCGGATCGCTCGGGCTCGTGGTCAGCGTGACCACGTTGGCCTGATTGCCGACGACCAGCGCCTGGCCGTTGGCGAGGAACAGGTTGACTGAGCCGTCGCCCTGCGAGACCGTCGAAACCTGCAGTGATTCGTTCAGCTTGCGGATCGCGGCGTCGCGCTGGTCGAGCAGATCGTTCGGCGTGGTGCCCGATCCCAGCGCCAGCGCGATCTGGTCATTCAGCTGCGCGATCTGCCGCGCCGCCTGGTTGACGTTGCCGACCTCGAGCTGCAGCTGGCGATCCGTGTTCTCGCGTAGCTGCTGTATTTGCACGCCCGCATCGTTGAAGCGCGAAACCAGCTGGCCCGCCGCCGACAGCAGCGCCTGGCGCGCCGCCGGGTCGGTCGGCCGCTGCGACAGCGTCTGCATGGCGGAGAAGAACTGATCGATGGTCGCACCCACGCCGCTCGCCGGATCCGCGAACGTGCTCTGCATCTGCGCCATCAGCGTCGAGCGGGCCTGCGCGGCGTTGGACAGCGCCGTCGCCTGGTTGGCCTGCTGCGCCAGGAATGCGTCGTATACGCGCCGCACCTGCGCCACCGCGACTCCTTGGCCAAGGAAGGTCCCGCCGCTGCTCGACCCCTGCTGGGGCACGAGATCGACCACCTGGCGCGTATAGCCGGGTGTGTTGGCGTTGGCGATGTTGTTTCCGGTCGTGCGCAACGCCGTGTAGGCCGCTGCAAGAGCGCTGTTGGCGATGGACAGGATTCCGGTCGACATGGGGCGAACACTCTCGTTGACGATCTATTACGGCACGAATTGCGGTTTCTTGAATCGGTGAAAAGCGCCGCTCGCGCCCGGCTGCGCCGCTGATCCGGGGCCTGCCTCCCGACCGGTTGCGCAAGCGGCCGTCAGGCGCTTGTCCGCAGGGACTGCGCGGCGCTGATCACGCGCGCGAGCTTCGCCCCGTAGGTCGGATCGGTTGCATAGCCGGCGCGCTGCAAGGCGCTGGCGAAGCCGTTCGCGTCCGGCGCGAGGCGTGCCCCGGCCAGCACGTTCGCATAGCGGGGAGAGCTGACCATCAGCCGCGCCCAGTCGCGGAACGACTCGGCGTAACTCTCGTATGCGCGGAACTTCTCGACCACCCGCTTCGCGACGCCGTTCACATATTCGGTCGTCATCACGTCGACGGTCTTCCCCTTCCAGTCGGCGCCGGCCTTGATGCCGAACAGGTTGTAGCTGGGCTGTCCGTCGGGCCCCTTGATCTCGCGCTGCCCCCATCCCGACTCGAGTGCCGCCTGGCCGACGACGAATCCTGCCGGCACGCCGATGGCGCGCTCCACATTGCGCGCGTGGTCCCACATGCGCGAGACGAAACTGTGCGGATCGGCTGCGGACGTCGCAGTCGTGGCCGCCGGGGCAGCGCCTGCCGTGGGCTGGGCCTGCACCGCCGGAGAAGACACAGAGGGCGCGGATGGAGTGCGCGGCGCCGGGTTCTCGCCGCCGGAGGGCCGCATGTAGCGCGTGAGCTGCTTGGCGATCAGGTCCGCCAGCCCGGTGCCGCTGGCGGCGATCTTGCCCGCAAGCTGCTGATCGAGCATTCCCGTGTACATCTCGTTCGCCGCGGAATCGAGCATGCCCGATTTCGGGGTCGCGTCGCGCATGCTCTTCAGCACCATCTGCATGAACAGCGCCTCGAACTGCTGCGCGGCCTTCCTGATCGCCGCGCGCGGGTCGCGTGCAGCGTCGCGCTTCAGGCCGTCCAGCGCGCGGCTGTCGACCGCCAGGTCGCCGGCGGCGCGGGACAGCAGCGGATCGTTCGATAGGGAGCGCATCAGATCACTTCGAGCTCGGCGCGCAGCGCGCCCGACGCATGCAGCGCCTGCAGAATGGCGAGCAGGTCCTGCGCATTGGCGCCGAGCGTGTTCAGTGCCTTGACCACGTCGGCCAGGCTGGCGCCGCCGTTCAGCTGCATCAGGTTGCCGCCGTCCTGCTTGATCTGGATGTCGGTCTTTTCCGTCACCACGGTCTGGCCGCCCTGCGACAGCGGCGCCGGCTGCGAGATCACCGGCGTGGAAGAAATCGTCACCGACAGGTTGCCGTGCGCGACCGCCGCCGGCTCGAGCGTCACGGTGCGGTTCATCACGATCGAGCCAGTGCGCGCGTTGATGATCACGCGCGCCGGCGGCGCGATCGACTGCACGTCGATGTTCTCCAGCTCTGCCATGAAGCGCACCCGCTCGTTAGGCACGGCGGGCGCGACCACTTCGATCACGCGGCCGTCGAGCGCCATCGACGCCGTCGCGCCGAAGCGCTTGTTGATCGCGTCCGACACCGCAGTCGCGGTCGAAAAATCCGTGCTGTTCAGTTCCAGCCG
>JBAIYN010000119.1:0-7413 GCA_037915775.1 Burkholderiales bacterium
GGCCCGCCTTCATCACGTGCTGCGGCAGCCCGAGCGGGCCGACGAAGTCGGCGAACGCGTCACCGGCCTTGTAGCGGTCGCGCATCTCGAGCGTGGTCTTGCCGAGCGCCTGGATCACCAGCGTGACGGTGCCGCGCTCGCGGTCGTAGTCCGCGACCGTCAGCGGAATCCGTTCGCTGCCATCATGCAGTCTCAGCATCACGAAGTGGCCGGGCTCGGCCGAGCGCGCGACGTCGGGGGCTTCCACTTCCCACAGAAAGGTCGTGTCCGAGAACGCTTCGCGGCGGATGATCTGATACATGAAACGCCCCTGACTGCGTTGAAATTGATCGGCGCGATGCCGCGTCGGATCGGCGTGGCAGTCGAGTGCGGTCACTCGCCTGCAACGTCAGCCGATACCTGTCGCCGCGGTTCGCGATGGCGCGCGCGCCGCTGCAATCGGCATCCTTTTTTGTCACGGGGATCGTGTCACCCGCACCGGCGCGCCGGTTGACGGTGATCAACCGTCAGCGCCACGACGTGCAAGCGATCTTCGTATCGCGAAATACCACAGGGTGTGGGGGAGTTCCCGCTCGCTTGATGCCTGTCAAAGCCGGGCAGGGTCATCGCGCGACACTGCCGACCGGTTTTGAACCGCGGAACCGCTACCCATGAGTGCGCAGTTCGATCTCCCCGCAGGCGTTGGCCTCGCTGATGCCGCGCGCAAGAGCCGCTGGCCGGCGCGCATGGACCTCGCGCAAAGTCTGAGCGGACTGGTGCTCGGACTGTTCATGTGGGGGCACATGTTCTTCGTCTCGTCGATCCTGCTCGGTAAGGATGCGATGTGGACGATCGCCAAGATGTTCGAGGGCTACTTCCTGTTCGGCCGTTCCTATCCCGGCATCGTCTCGGTGATCGTAGGCGGCGTGCTCGCGCTGATCGTCCTGCATGCATTCCTGGCGATGCGCAAGTTCCCCGCCAACTACCGGCAGTGGCGCACGTTTGCCGCCCATCGCGCGCTGATGCACCACGGCGACACCACGCTGTGGTGGATCCAGGTGATCACCGGCTTCGCGTTGTTCTTCATGGCGTCGATCCACCTGTACCAGATGCTGATGCATCCCGGGCTGATCGGGCCGTATGAATCCGCCGATCGCGTGTGGAGCGGCCGCTGGTGGCCGCTGTATCTGCCGATGCTGTTCGCGATCGAACTGCATGCCGGCATCGGCCTTTACCGCCTGGCGGTCAAGTGGGGCTGGTTCATCGGCGCCGATGCGAATGCCGGCCGGCGCCGTCTGCAGACGATCAAGTGGGCGATGACCGCATTCTTCCTGATCCTGGGGCTCGCCACGCTCGCGGCGTACATCAAGATCGGCATCGAGCACGAAGGCCGCGTCGGCGAGATCTATACCCCGGCGTGGGTGCAGCCCGGAGCAACCAAGTGAACATCATCTATACCGACGTGCTCGTGATCGGAGGCGGGCTGGCAGGCCTGCGCCTGGCGGTGGCCGCCAAGCGGCGCGGCCACGATGCGATCGTGCTTTCGCTGGTGCCGCCCAAGCGCTCGCACTCGAAGGCCGCGCAGGGCGGGATGCAGGCGTCGCTCGGCAACGTGATCAAGGGCGAAGGCGACAACGAGGACGTGCACTTCGAGGACACGGTGCGCGGCTCCGACTGGGGCGCGGACCAGGACGTGGTGCGCATGTTCGTCAACACCGCGCCCAAGGCCGTGCGCGAACTGGCCGCATGGGGCGTGCCGTGGAGCCGCGTGCGCCGCGGCGACCGCACCGTGATCATCAACGGCCAGAAGGTCACGATCACCGAGCGCGACGAGGCGCACGGGCTGGTCGCGCAGCGCGACTTCGGCGGCACCAAGAAGTGGCGCACCTGCTACGTGTCGGACGGCACCGGCCACGCGATGCTGCAGGCGGTCGGTGACCAGGCGATCGGCAATGGAGTCACCGTGCACGAGCGTGTCGAGGCGCTCGCGCTGATTCACGACGGCGGCCGCTGCTACGGCGCGGTGGTGCGGAATCTGATCACCGGCGAACTCGCTGCGTACGTGGCGAAGGCCACCGCGATCGCGACCGGCGGCGCGGGGCGCCTGTATCGGGTCACGACCAACGCGGTGATCAACGAGGGCATCGGCCACGCGATCGCGCTCGAAACCGGTGTGGCAGCGCTCGGCAACATGGAGGCGGTGCAGTTCCACCCGACCGGCATCTTTCCGGCCGGCATCCTCGTGACCGAGGGCTGCCGCGGCGACGGCGGGCTGCTGAAGGACGTCGATGGCCACCGCTTCATGCCCGATTACGAGCCGGAGAAGAAGGAACTGGCCTCGCGCGACGTGGTGAGCCGGCGGATGGAAGAGCACATTGCCAAGGGCAAGGGCGTGCAATCGCGCTTCGGCGAACACGTCTGGCTCGACATCACGCTGCTAGGCGAGCGCCACATCAAGCAGAACCTGCGCGAGGTCTTCGACATCTGCCACTACTTCCTCGGCGTCGATCCCACCAAGGAACTGATCGCGGTGCGTCCCGCGCAGCATTACACGATGGGCGGGGTGCGCACCGATCACACCGGGCAGAGCCGGACGCTGAAGGGACTGTTCGCCGCCGGCGAAGCGGCGTGCTGGGACATGCACGGCTTCAACCGCCTCGGCGGCAATTCGGTTGCCGAGACCGTGGTCGCCGGCATGATCGTCGGCGAGTTCGTCGCCGACTTCTGCGACCGCGAAGACCTGAACATCCCGCTCGGCCTGGTGCGCGAGTTCGTCGGACGCGAGCAGGCGAAGCTCGACGCGCTGCTGAACGGCAACGGCACCGAAAGCGCGGCTGTGCTGAAGGCGGAGATGCAGACGCTGATGACCGACAAGGTCGGCATCTTCCGCACTGGCGAGAAGCTGACCCAGGCCGTCGAAACGTTGCAGCAGCTGCTCGTCCGCAGCCGCAAGATCGGCGTTCCGTACAAGTCGATCGGCGCCAACCCCGAACTCGTCACCGCGTACCGCACGCAGAGGATGCTGAAACTCGCGCTGACGATTGCCTATGGCGCGCTGATGCGCACCGAAAGCCGCGGCGCGCATTTCCGCAACGACTTCCCGCGCCGCAATGACGCCCAGTGGCTGAAGCGAACGCTGGCGACGTGGAAGAACGAATCCGACACGCTGCCAACGCTCGATTACGAGCCGCTTCAGGTGGTGAAGATGGAGTTGCCGCCGGGCTGGCGCGGCTATGGCGCCAAGGACTACGTCGACCACCCGGACACCGCGGCGCGGCTGGCGGAGGTCGAGGCGCTGAAGAAGAAACACGCGGACGACCGCTACGCGCTGCAGGCCGCCCTGCTGCCGTTCAACCACCTTTTGCCGGAAAGACTGCGGGGCCGCAACGAGCGCATCGACGAGCTGATCGCCGCAGGCCAGGCGCAGGCCAGCTTCGCGATGGAAAGCGAATGAACCCATGAGCGCTGTCACCACCGGCCAGAAGATCCGCCTGCACATCCTGCGCTACAACCCGCAGAAGAAGGGCGATGAACCGCGCGTGCAGACCTACGAGCTCGAGGAAGCCGACGGCATGACGCTGTTCATCGCGCTCAACGAGATCCGCGACAAGCAGGACCCGTCGCTGTCGTTCGACTTCGTCTGCCGTGCCGGCATCTGCGGCAGCTGCGGAATGATGATCAACGGCCGCCCGGGCCTGGCGTGCCGCACGCTGACCAGGAACGTCGGCCCCGACATCCATCTGGCACCGCTGCCGGTGTTCGAACTGATCGCAGACCTGTCGGTGAACACCGGCAAGTGGATGCGCGCGATGAGCGAGCGGCTCGAGACCTGGGTGCACATGAAGCAGCAGGAGGTCGACCTCACGCGCATCGAGCAGAAGATGGACCCCGAGCTCGCGGAGAAGATCTACGAGCTCGACCGCTGCATCGAATGCGGCTGCTGCGTAGCCGGCTGCGGAACCGCGCGCATGCGCGAGGACTTCGTCGGCGCGGTCGGGCTGAACAAGATCGCGCGCTTCCGCCTCGATCCGCGCGATACGCGCACCGATGCGGACTATTACGAATTGGTGGGAGACGACAACGGCGTGTTCGGCTGCATGTCGCTGCTCGCCTGCCACGACGTGTGCCCGAAAGAGCTGCCGCTGCAGACGCAGATCGCGTTCGTGCGGCGGAAGATGGTGTCGCAGGGGTTGAAGTAACGCACCCAGCGCGCACCACAGTGATACGCGCGCACTGATCCCGCCCGCTGCGCGGCTACCCCAGGCCGCAGAACGAATCGCGCCGCCTTGCGGGCGCGAGTTCGTTTTCGGGGCGCACCGTCCGCGAACTTGACCCGCCGCACCTGCTCGCGGCGACGGCTGATCAGAATCTGAACTGATTCGTCGATCAGGCAATCCCGTCGACACAGGTTTGTCTCGTCATTCACTCCGAATCGGAGGTCACTATGGCCAATGCGCTCACCACAAGTGGCGCGCCCGCCGCCGGTGCCGCGCCCGCCCGAAAGGTGGAACACGGGTTCCGCTGGAAAGCCCTGGCGCCGGTGCTCGTCGCCGTCGCAATTGCACTCATCCCCGCGCCGGAAGGACTCGCGCAGCACGCGTGGTACTTCTTCGCAATCTTTGCCGGCGTGATCGTCGGCCTGATGCTGGAGCCGCTGCCCGGCGCGGCGATCGGCCTGATCGGCGTCGTGCTCGTCACCCTGCTCGCGCCGTACGTGCTGTTCGGGCCCGCCGAACTCGCCAAGCCCGGCTTCAAGGCGGCCAACGCATCGCTGACCTGGGCGCTATCGGGGTTTGCCAACACCACCGTGTGGCTGATATTCGCCGCTTTCATGTTCGCGCTCGGGTATGAGAAGACCGGACTCGGCCGCCGCATCGCGCTCGCGCTCGTCAAACGGATGGGCCGGCGCACGCTGACGCTCGGCTACGCGGTCGCGATCGCGGACCTGCTGCTGGCGCCCTTCACGCCGTCCAATACGGCGCGCAGTGCCGGCACGGTGTTTCCGGTGATCCGCAACCTGCCGGCGCTGTACGACAGCCAGCCGAACGATCCGTCGGCGCGGCGCATCGGCGGGTACCTGATGTGGGTGGCGATTGCCGCGACCTCGGTCACCAGTTCGATGTTCGTCACCGCGCTCGCACCGAACCTGCTCGCGATCGAGATGGTGAACAAGACCGCGAAGATCGCGATCAGCTGGGCCGACTGGTTCGTCGCGTTCGCACCGGTCGGGATCGTCCTGCTGCTGGTGCTGCCGCTGGTCGTGTATTTCGTCTATCCGCCGCAGGTGAAGAGCGGTGACGAGGTGCCGAACTGGGCCAGCGGTGAACTCGCCAAGCTCGGCGGCCTGACGACACGCGAAATCGAACTCGCGGTGCTCGTGCTGCTGGCGCTCGCGCTGTGGATCTTCGGCGGCGACTTCGTCAATGCCACCACGGTCGCGATGGCGGTGATCGCGCTGATGGTGATCCTGCGCGTGGTGAGCTGGGACGACATCCTGGCCAACAAGCAGGCGTGGAACACGCTGCTGTGGTTCGGCACGCTGGTCGCGCTGGCTGATGGACTCGCGCGGGTCGGCTTCGTCAAGTGGTTCGCCGACACGATCGGCGCGCACATGGCCGGCTTCTCGCCGATCACCGTGATGCTGCTTCTGGTAGCGGTGTTCTTCTTCACCCACTACCTGTTCGCCAGCATCACCGCGCACGTCACCGCGATGCTGCCGGTGATGCTTGCGGTCGGCATGGCCGTTCCCGGTCTGGATGTCCGCACCTTTGCCCTGCTGCTGATGTTCACGCTCGGCATCATGGGCATCCTCACGCCGTACGCGACCGGCCCGAGTCCCGTCTACTACGGCAGCGGCTACGTTCCCGGCAAGGACTACTGGCGCCTGGGCGCGATCTTCGGCGTGCTGTTCATCGCCGCGCTGCTCGCGATCGGCGTGCCTTGGCTGATCGTGTAGCGCCGGTTCGGTCGCGCAGCGGGGCGCCTGTGGGCGCCCCGTTTTTTGGGATCGCTCCGCGTGCGATGCGCTGCCCCGCGGTTCGGCGGTTTCCCCCACGCGCGGGCGAGGGCGTCTTCATCGCCGCTTAAGGTTGGATTTCTAAGTTGTCGTCCAGATCGCCGCCGGGGCGATTCACTCGAAAGGACGGCCGATGAAGCCACGACATTTCTCCGCCGCACTCGTTGCGCTGCTGGCGGCTTCCGCCGCCGGCGCCGCGCCGGCCGCCGACGACTGCCAGACAGCACCGCGCGCGCAATGGAAGCCGGAAGCCGAAGCACGGGCGGCAACGGAGGCGCTCGGGTACAGGGCGACCATCATCGCAGCGCGCGCGGGCTGCTATGAAGTCACCACCGCGCACAAGGGCGGCAAGCGCTTTTCGCTGAAGTTCGATCCGACCGACATGCGGCTGGTCAGCCGCACCACGATCAAGGACGCGCGCGATCGCAACGGCGATTCCGAACTGGCCGTCCGCTGAGGGCCGGTTTACGCTTGCGGCATGGTCGCAGCGAGCCCGGTCAGCCGTTCCGTCGAATTCTTCGATCGCCAGTTCGAGCAGCAGGCGCGCGCCGGCGCGTTCGACCTGAATCCGTTCGAGCTGCTGGCGCTCGAATTCGCGCGCGGCGATCTGCTCGACTTCGGCTGCGGGCTCGGCAATTTCGCCGTCGCCGCCGCGCGGCGCGGATGCCGGGTGGTTGCGCTCGATGCCAGCCCGCACGGGATCGACAGCCTGCGCCGGCGCGCCGCCGACGAGGCGCTGCCGATCGACGCGCAGCTCGCCGACGCGATCGCGTACGAGCCGCGCCAGCAGTTCGACACCATCGTCAGCATCGGCCTGCTGATGTTCCTCGACTGCGACACCGCGGAGGCACTGCTGCGGCGGCTGCAGGCCGCGCTGCGGCCGGGCGGAACGATGATCGTCAACGTGCTCACGCGCGGCACGACCTTCATGGACATGTTCGACCCGCACGCCTACTGCCTGTTCGAGCCGGAGCGGCTGAACGGACTGTTCGCCGGCTGGGAAATCGTCCGCTGCGAAGACGCCTCCTATCCGGCGCCGCACGAGACCGTCAAGGTCTTTCGCACGCTGGTGGCGCGCAGGCCCGTCGGCGTCTGACGATGGGCGCGGCCGTTCTCCACAGCACGATCACCTGCCCGCGCTGCGGGGCGGCGCACGTCGAGCGCATGCCGGAGGATGCCTGCCAGTTCTTCTACGAATGCCCGGCTTGTCATGTTCTGCTGCGGCCGAAAGCAGGCGACTGCTGCGTCTTCTGCAGTTACGGCGACGTGAAATGCCCGCCGGTGCAGCGGGCGACGACGGGCTGCTGCGGCTGAATCAGGCCTTTGGAGGCGGGTTCTTCGAGGACACGACGCCGAAGCTTGCCGGAATGTCCGCGTAGAAGAGATTCACGTCCTCCTGCGTCAGCAGGTCGAGAAGT
>JBAIYN010000597.1:0-4175 GCA_037915775.1 Burkholderiales bacterium
GCCCACAGCCCGTCGGCGCGGCGCACCACGAAATCGCCTACTTCGTGCTCGAGTTGCTGGCCGAATCGGCCGCAGGCACGGTCCTCGAACTCGACGACCTCCGCCGGTACGCGCACTCGCAGCGCGCGCGGCGCCCTGCCTCGCGTGCCGCCGCGACAGGTGCCGGGGTAGACCCCGGCCGCGGCGCCGGACTGCGCGGCCACCTCCTCGATGTCGCGGCGCGAACACGCGCAGCCATAGACGAGGCCGAGCGTGCGCAGGCGCTCGAGCGCGGCTTCGTACCGCGCGCCGCGATCGCGCTGAACGACGATCGGCTCGTCGCTCGTCATGCCGAGCGCGGCGAGCGTTTCGATGATGTAGTTGGCCGCGCCGGCGACTTCGCGTGGCGGGTCCAGGTCTTCGATACGGATCAGCCAGCGGCCGCCGTGCGCGCGCGCGTCGAGCCAGCTGGCGAGCGCTGCCACCAGTGATCCGGCGTGCAGCGCGCCGGTCGGGGAAGGGGCGAACCGGCCTCGATAGAAGAAGCCGGTCAATTCGGCTGCGGACATGCTGGTCGGGGCTCGTTTTCCCGGGAGTTTGCAGGGACAATAGCGCCTCGCACTGCGCCTCAGATGAACCCCCGCCCAGCCACCGTCTTCCTGACCCTGCCCCCCGAGCCGGACGTGGCCGATCGGCTGTTGCGTCTGGCAATGGCAACGGGGCGGCTGACCTGGGCCGGCAATTTGGGCCTGGCGCTGCTTCTGGTGATGGCCATGTGGGGCAGCCCCCTCACGCTGGCGGCGGCCGGCTGGTGGATCGTGCTCGGCCTCGTACTGCTGGCGCGGGGCAGCTATTGCATGCGAGTCCTCGCGCGACCGGACCGGCCGCCGGAGACGGCCCATCGCAACTACGCTCTGTTCGCCGCGGCCGAAGGGATGCTTTGGGCGGCGGGACTCATCGCGTTGCCCGCGCCGACGCCGGTCGGGATGCTGCTGCAGTTCGGGTTATCCCTTGCGGCTGCGGTCGGCGCGCTGCTTCCTTACGGCGCTCTGCCGCGCGCGTGGCTGGCAAATCTGGTGCCGATCGGGTTCGCGCAGCTCGCGATCCTGTTGACGCGCGACATGCCGATGGTGCTGCCGGTCGCCTTTGCCTGGGCGTTGTGCCTCGGCATCGCCGCGTTCGCGGCGCGGTGGCTGCAGCGCGGCATCGTGGACAACCTGCGCGTGCGCTTCCAGGCGCAGGAGGCGGTTGCGCAGAAGGAGCAGACCCTGCTCGAGCTGAATCACGGACGCGATCAGTTGCGCCTCGCGCTCGAGGCGATCGACGCCGGAATCGCGGATACCAATGTCGTCACGGGTGAGCGGTTCTTTTCGGCGCGTTACGCGGAGATCCTGGGCTATCAGGATCGCGCCGGGTTCATGCGGGAACATCGTTTCTCGGAAGCGCTGCACGACGACGACCGCGCGCACGTCCTCGAAGCGCGCCGCCGCCATATCGAGGAAGGCGTCCCGTTCCGCGAGGAGTTCCGCCTGCGCACGGCCGGGGGCGATTACATCTGGGTACAGGCAAGAGGCGAGTCCACCCGCGGCGCCGAAGGGCGTGCCACGCGCTTCGTGATGTCGATCGTCGACATCACCGCGCGGCGCGACGCGGAAGCCCGGCTGATCGCCAGCGAAAGGCGCTACCGGGCCCTGGTCGAGGCGTCCCCCTCGCTGATCTGGATGTGCGATCACGACGGCAAGCTGACCTTCGTCTCGACGCGCGGCAGTCGCGGCCTGTACGGCTACGAACCGCGCCATATGCTCGGGCGGCACGTGACCGCATTCAACGCACCTGAATTCGGCCGGCGCGAGTTTCTGCGTCGCTTTCTGCCGGTGTTTCACGGCCTGCCGGTGTACGACATCGAGGCGACCCATGTTTCGCGCACGGGCAAGCTGATCCACGTGACGGTCAGTGCGCTGCCCACGGTCGACGCCGGAGGCAACGTGGAGTCCGTGCTCGGAATTTGCACCGACATCACGGCGCTGAAGGGGCGCGAACGCGAATTGCACGTGGCGCTGCGCAACCAGCAGGTGATCTTCGATGCGGCCGGCGAGGGCATTGCGTTCGTGCGCGAGGGCGTGATCGAGAGCGCCAATGGAGCGCTGGCAAAGATGCTCGGTGTGCCGCGCGAATGGCTGATCGCCCGCCCGGTGCGGGAGATCCTCGCGCGACCCGGCGACTGGGAGGAGATCCGGCGCGTCACGAGCGCCGCCGGCCAGCAGGGCGAAGCCGCCAACCACGAGGTGATGATGCGTGTGCCCGATCCCGACAGCGGCGGCCGCAGCGTCTGGTGTCAGCTGACCTCGCGCCTGGTCGGCGACGAGGGCGAGGGCGAGTCCGCCGCCAAGATGATTCTCGTGCTCACCGACATCACGACGCTGAAGCGGCGTGAGGAACTCGCCTGGCACCAGGCCAACCACGATGAACTGACCGGCCTGCCGAATCGCCGCCTGCTGGTGGAAAACGCGCGCAGGCTGCTGTCGGTCGCGATGCGCCGCAAGCGGCTGGCGGCGCTGATGCTGCTCGACCTCGACGGCTTCAAGGATGTGAACGACGTTTTCGGCCACGCGCATGGCGACGCGCTGCTGCGGCGGGTGGCGCTGCGGCTGTCGAGCGTGTTGCGCGAGTACGACCTCGTCGCGCGCACCGGTGGCGACGAATTCGTGATTCTGCTGCCCGAGATCGACGAGGCACAGGTTGCCAATTATGTGGCGGAGAAACTGATCGCGGCCGCCGCCGACAACATCGAGGACACGGGACGATCGGTGCGCATCCGCGCCAGCGTCGGCATCGCGCTCTTCCCCCACGATGGGCAGGATTTCGACAGCCTGATGGTGCGCGCGGACGCTGCGATGTATTCGGCCAAGGCGGCGGGCAAGAACCAGTACCGGTTCGCGTCGGTGCCGCCGGACTCCGCCACGCCATTGCACTGATGCGACAGATCGCAAATTCATTGCCTGCGGCGCCACACGCAAGTACCATCCTTGGTCGTTCCAGAGCTTTCAACCACAAGATGATGGGGTGCGCGCGCAATCCTGCAGCCAATCGGCGGACGCCGGCGGCGGGCCGCACGGATCGCCCAACCCAGTCATGGAGCGGACCGTCTTGAGCGCTGCCGGGCCCGCGCTGCCGGTCTCGCCACAGTCGCTGCTGGACTCGGAACGCCGCGCGCTGCCGGCAACGCTGCTGCTGCTCGGCATCGTGAGCGTGGCGCTGCTGGGTGCCGCGAACTGGATCGGCTTGTGGACCGCATTGGCGATGGGGTCGGCGGCGCTGCGGTGGCTGGTCGCGCGCTGGAGCGAGCCCAACGACGCGGCCGGAGCCGCGCGCGTGGTGGCCGGCGTGCATCTGATCGATGTCGGCCTTTGGACGGCTCTGCTGCTGTGGGCGCCGCCCGCGGCCGGGACCAACGGCATTGGCGGGGCGGGCGCCGCCGCGGCCGCGCTTCTGGCGAGCATCGCGTTGCGGTACGTGACGCGCCTGTGCAGTCTCGTGATGGCGGCCTGGGCGGTTTCCGCCATCCTGGTCACGTGGAACGTGACCGTCGCTCCGATATTCATCGTCGGATTCCCGCTCTGGCTGCTTGCGGTCTGGTGGTCGGCACGGGCGCCGAGTGCGATCGACATCCCGGCGCAGGAACCGGTCGCTGCGGCCGCCGACGTGGAACCCGAACCCGCGGCGCCCCCTGCAGACGCGCCGGATCGCGCGGCCGAACTGTATGCGCGCCTGCCGGGGCTCGTATGGAATGTCGATGCGCACGGGCATGTGACCGAAGTGCGGGGCGACGCACCCTGGCGCTGGGGCCTGCGCATCGGTCCTTACGAACGACCGCACTGGGCCGAAGCATTCGACTTCGACGATGAAAGCCGTGCCGATGTGGAGCGGGCCGTGGCGCGCGCCATCGCCGGCCAGTCGACCTTCGACGTGCTGAATCGGCGCCGCACCAGACTCGGAGCCCTGGTGGCGCTGCGCAGTCACTTCGTGCCGTTCTCGTCCGAGCCGTCGGATGCGGTGGGCCAGTCGAACGCGTCTGCGCTGGTGCTGGACACGATCGCCGCGCCGCACGCGCTGATCGAGGTCGAACAGCTGCGCCGCAGCCGTGCGCAATACAAATCGCTGGTCGATGCGTCGGCCAGCCTGATCTGGGCATGCGA
>JBAIYN010000700.1:0-22364 GCA_037915775.1 Burkholderiales bacterium
CGAAGTGGCTGGTCGAGTGCGCGGCGCGCCGGCAGAAGTGGGTGGATCAGTCCCAGTCGCTCAACATCTACATGGCGGGTGCATCGGGCAAGAAGCTCGACGACACCTACAAGCTCGCCTGGCTGCGCGGTTTGAAGACGACCTACTACCTGCGCGCGCTCGCGGCGACGCACGCGGAGAAGTCGACCGTCAAGGCCGGACAGCTCAACGCGGTACCTGCGGAGGGCGGCGTGGCGGCGGCGCCGGCGAGCGCCGAGGCGGCGCCCAAGTTCTGCTCGATCGACAACCCGGAGTGCGAAGCCTGCCAGTAGGCGGGTGAGCGCGAGAAAGAAGAACGACGATGCTCAGCTTCGAAGATGATTCGGTGATGCTGCAGACGGCGGGCCTGCAGACGCTTCGTACGCGGCCATCGGTCCCCGCCGCGGAGGCGCCTGCGCGCGAGGATGCCTCTACCCGGCGCGTTCGGGTGGAGGACAAGCGGGTCATCAATGGCCAGGCCGACGTCAACCAGCTCGTGCCGTTCAAGTACAAGTGGGCATGGGAGAAGTACCTCGCTGGGTGCGCCAATCACTGGATGCCCCAGGAAGTCAACATGAGCCGCGACATCGCGCTCTGGAAGGACCCCAACGGTCTCACCGAGGACGAGCGGCGCGTCGTGAAGCGCAACCTGGGGTTCTTCGTCACGGCGGACTCCCTGGCGGCGAACAATATCGTGCTCGGCACGTACCGCCACATCACGGCTCCCGAGTGCCGGCAGTACCTGCTGCGGCAGGCGTTCGAAGAGGCGATCCACACGCACGCCTATCAGTACATCGTCGAGAGCCTGGCGCTCGACGAGGGCGAGGTGTTCAACGCCTACCACGAGATCCAGTCGATCCGCGACAAGGACGAGTTCCTGATCCCGTTCATCGATACGCTCACCGATCCTTCCTTCACGACCGGGACGCCGGAGAACGACCAGAAGCTGCTGCGCAGCCTGATCGTGTTCGCGTGCCTCATGGAGGGCCTGTTCTTCTACGTCGGCTTCACGCAGATCCTCGCGCTCGGCCGGCAGAACAAGATGACCGGCGCGGCCGAGCAGTACCAGTACATCCTCCGCGACGAGTCGATGCACTGCAATTTCGGCATCGACCTGATCAACCAGATCAAGCTGGAGAACCCGCAGCTGTGGACGCCGGCCTTCCGCGACGAGGTGCGCGGGCTCTTCCAGCGCGCGGTGGAGCTCGAGTACGCCTACGCCGAGGACACGATGCCGCGCGGCGTCCTTGGCCTGAATGCGCCGATGTTCAAGGGCTACCTGCGCTACATCGCCAACCGGCGTGCGCAGCAGATCGGCATCGACGCGCTGTTCCCGGCGGAGGACAACCCGTTTCCGTGGATGAGCGAGATGATCGATCTGAAGAAGGAACGCAATTTCTTCGAGACGCGCGTGATCGAGTATCAGTCGGGCGGCGCGTTGTCGTGGGAGTGATGTCTGCGCGATCAATCGCGCAAGATGAACAGAAGAAATCGCGCACATCACACAACACAACGCGTGATCATGCGAAAAATTTCTTGCGATTCATTTTGATTGAGAGTAAAAAGCAACCTCAGTTTGGTTGCTCGATCAGTGCATCTAACAAACACGATCGATCGCTGAATTGAACAACGACAGTCATAGTTCAAGGTACATCGTCAGAGACGGCAGACGAGTCGACAGCAGGACGCAAGGGTCTTGTGGAGTCGCTCCCTCTGCAAAAGCCCGAATCTTCCGGCAGCAGTTCTCCCTCCCGAATTCATTCGACGCCGGCATCCCGCCGGCGTTTTCATTTGCCGCCTCCCGCGGTTTCTTCGCATTTCGTCCGCTCCGCCGTATCGGCGTCGGAGCGCGCGTCACCGGATTCATCAGCGTCAGCGGTCAGTGCGCTGCCCGTTCCGCGCTTTGCTCGGATCTGCGCCTCAAACGCACTTCTGGGGTTGTCGCGGCGACAGAGCATCTGCGTGCGCCGATGAATAGCCCGAACGGTCCATCCGGATCGCGCGGGTTTCATCCTCAACCACTCTGACTGACCTAAAGGAGCATCAAATGGCAACAGCCAAGAAAGCTGCGAAGAAAACCGCGAAGAAAGCCGCCAAGAAAAAGGCCGCCAAGAAAAAGACGGCGAAGAAGAAGACTGCCAAGAAAGCGGCAAAGAAGAAGACTGCAAAAAAGGCCGCTAAAAAAGCGGCAAAAAAAAAAGTAGCTAAGAAGAAACCTGCGAAGAAGGCCGCCAAAAAGGCGGCCAAGAAGCCGGCTCCTAAGAAGGCCGCTGCGCCCAAGGCGCAGCCTGCAGCAGCGGCCCCGGCTCCGGCGGCAGCGATGCCGTCGACCGCAGCGGCTCCGGGCGCCAAGACCGCGCTCAATCCCGCTGCTGCGTGGCCCTTTCCAACGGGCAGTCGGCCATAACGCTTCGCACGCAAGCTCGGGGCGCTGAGGAACTCAGCGCCCTTTTTCTTTCTGTGCAGCGGGCGACTGCTGGCTAAAATGCGCCGCACCGGACAACGGCGGCCAGAGCATGCTGTTCATCGAAATCGCGCGGATGTTGATCGAAACGGCGGCAGCGCTGCTGGGCGTCACCCTGCTGCTGCGCGTCTACATGAACTGGCTCGGCATGCCGGCCCGCAATCCGCTCGCGCAGTTCGTCCTTGCGTTGACGGATTGGCTGGTGGTGCCGCTGCGTCGCGTGCTTCCCGCTGTCAGGCGCCTGGACGTCGCGTCGCTCGTTGCCGCCTTCCTGATTGCGCTCGTGTCCTTCGTGCTGATCGACCTGATCGCGGCGCAAATGGTCTTCTGGGATCGCGTCTTTCTGCTGGCGATCTTTGCCGTCCTGCGCTGGGGCCTTTACCTCGCCATGTGGCTGACGATCTTTCACGTCATCCTGAGCTGGGTGAACCCCTATGCCCCGATCGCGCCGGCAATCGCGATGCTGGTGCGACCTTTCCTTGCGCCGTTTCAGCGCATCCTGCCGCTGATCGGCGGAGTCGACCTATCGCCGATTCTGCTGATCCTGGTCGTCAACATCGTGCTGCTCGTCTTCGCCCGCGCCGGATTCTAGGAACCGGACCGGGCGGCCCCGCGGGCCAAGCCGGCGGTGCACAAGACGATCGTCAGCGCGTCACGCGGGTGACGCCGCCCTCGCTCAGCAGCCGGACGCGATCGCCGGGTTTGAATTGCTGTCCGTCGACTTCCTGCACGATCGCGCGCAGCTCGCCGTTGTCCAGCCGCACCGTAATCTCGAGCCCGGGAACTTTCGAACTCTGGTTCTCGATTGCCTGGCCAGCGATGCCTCCGGCTACCGCGCCTGCGACTGCTCCGATGACCGATCCCTTGCCCTGACCGATGCTGCTGCCGGCGACGCCGCCGACGATTGCCCCGGCCCCGGTACCGACTCCGGTCTGTCCGCGATCGATCGTGACTTCACGCACGCTTTCGACGGTCGCCATCCGCACGATCTGTTCGCGTTGCGCCTCGCCGGCCCGGTAGACGCTGCCAGACCGCTGCTGCGTGGCGCAGCCGGTGACGGCGATGGCTGCAAGGATGGCGGCCGTTACCATCGCTGGCCGCCAGACGCTCAAAACCGCGTTCATTCCTACCTCCTGCGTTCACGAATTCGTTCAGTGGGCGGCAAGCCCGGCCGCCGTCGACGGCAGTTTAGCCGCGGCACGTCGACGAGACGTTTCTGGTTGTTACCAGCGGAGCCCTCTTACGACTTACCAGGGCCGGTATCCAAACGCCTCGAAGAACCGCTCGGCGATCAGCACTCGGTCTGCCACGTGGTTCTGACCGCCGCTGTGCTCGACCTTCACCGATCCCATCACTGCGGCGAGCCGGCCGGTGGTCTCCCAGTCGAATCCCTGCTCGATGCCAAAGAGCAGGCCAGCACGATACGCATCGCCACATCCGGTGGGATCGACCACATGGCGCGCCGGCGCGACCGGAATGTGGATGACTTTGCCCTCGGCATGAATCTCGGAACCCTTGCCGCCCCGCGTGACGATCAGCGCTTTGACCTTGCGCGCCAGCTGATGTAGTTCGAGACCGGTGCGCTCGATCAGAAGCCGCGCTTCGTAGTCGTTCACGGCGACGTAATGCGCACGCGCGATGAAATGCTTCAGTTCATCGCCGTCGAACATCGGCAATCCCTGGCCGGGGTCGAAGACGAATGGCACGCCGTGATCGGCAAACTGCTGCGCGTGCTGCAGCATCCCCTCGCGGCCATCCGGCGCGATGATGCCGAGCTTGACCGCTGCGCCGGCCGGCACCGTATTCAGATGCGAGTGCGACATGGCGCCCGGATGAAACGCCGTGATCTGGTTATCGTCCAGGTCGGTCGTGATGAACGCCTGTGCAGTAAAAGTGCCAGGCACGTGGCGCACATGCCGTCGGTCGATGCCGAGCGCATCGAGACGGTCGAAATATGACTGCGCATCGTCACCCACGGTTGCCATCGGCATCGGCGTCCCGCCCAATTGACGCAGGCTGAATGCAATGTTGCCGGCGCAGCCGCCAAACTCCCGGCGCATCTGCGGAACCAGGAACGCGACGTTGAGTATGTGAACCTGGTTCGGCAGGATGTGGTCCTTGAATCGGCCCTCAAAGACCATGATCGAGTCGTACGCAATCGAACCGCAGATCAGTGTCGACATGGGCGGGTCAAAGTCTCCGTGCGCTGCCGCGGGCTTGATTGAGGAATGAATATCGGGCAGGAGTCTCGGCCCGGCAAACCCCTGCTTCGCGCCGGCCAGAGGCTGTCATATATAGAAGGGGTAGACCACGAATCCGGCGACGTTCAGGCCACGTGCCTGGAAAACGAGCCGCACGGTGATGTCCGCCCCCGCCTCGATTCCGGATGCGAGGCGACTGGCGGCTTCGCCAGGTGCAAGGTAGTCGGCTGGCGCGAATACCTTGCGTGCGATCGCCCGGTCTTGTGTGTCGGTCAGGGTCAGTTCGATTGCCGGCAGGGCCAGAGTCACGTCGGCGCGGTTGCGCACCACCGCGGTCAATTCCAGCGCGCCAACCCCAGGCAACGCCTGCAGTTCGCTGCCGACGACCGCGAGCATCTCGCCGTGCTTGGGCCATCCGACCGTGCAATGCATTGCTTCGCACAGCCGCACGAGCAGCGGCCGCACGGTGGGCCACCGCGCCCCGATTTCGGCGCGGAACGCCTGCATCGACTGGAGCGCCAGAGCGATGAACAGAAATGCAATGCCTGCCGCGTAGGCGGACGTCGCGAGCCTGGAGCGCGCGGGCGCGCCTTCCTTCAGGAACGCCACGTCCTCCGCCGGCGCTTTCATGCCGTCGGCGGCATCATCAACCACGGCGACCGACGGACCGCTGGTCGCCTCGCCGTGGGCGCCGGTTTCAATCTGCGGCTCAATCGAGATGTCTGATGCGCCTTCGGCCGGCTTGTCTCCGAAGTCGAATTGCGCAGCGCCCGCAAGTTCCGGAACCTCTGTCCCGTGCTGTTCGACCGAAAGTTCGCGCGACCGGGCGTAACCGCTCTGAGCGGGAACAGGGGTCTCGTCGGGCGTCTCTGCAGTGTCCGACGCGGCGTGCGGGACCTCCACGCCGCCGGTTGCGGAAGCGCTGGACGCAAGATCGATCTTCCGTGCCGCGTTGACGACTTCGTCCTGGAGGATGGTCGGGTGCGGAGGCGGTATCCGCAGCGATTCGCTGTCGGACGGCGCCGGCGCGGCGGGCGCTGCGGGTCGCAGCGAGGCGTCGTCCAGATAACTCAACGTCCCGATTGCATCGAAAACATGCCTGCATGCACCGCACCGGACCAGTCCCCCGCGCAGCTTCAATTGATCCGCGACCACGCGAAACAGCGCGTGGCAATTGGGGCAGCGGGTCGCGAGAGCCATGTCCCTTCAGGCGTCAGGAACGGCGGTAGCCGACGACGCAGGACCAGCCGTCTTCGCGGTCCCACACCGCCAGCGAGAGTCCGCTGCACAGACTTGCATAGGCGTCGATCACCGGCTGCGCCTGGCGGTCCAGGATGCCGGAAAGCACGATGTGTCCGCCGATCGCGAGCCGCGCGACGAGCGTCGGCGCGAGAACGATCAGGGGATTGGCCAGGATGTTCGCAAGAATCACGTCGTACTCGCCAGCGCCGAGTTCCTTGGGATCAGTGTAGCGAGCCGCGACTCCATTTGTCCGGCTGTTGGCGCGCGATGATTCGAGCGCACGCGGGTCGATGTCGGGGCCGACGACTTCGCGAGCGCCCAATTTTGCAGCGGCGATCGCGAGGATGCCCGAGCCGCATCCGTAATCGAGGGCGCGGACGTTCGCGAGATTGGCCCGGGCGAGCCAGCGCAGGCATAGCCGGGTGGTCGGATGGGTACCTGTTCCGAAGGCGATGCCCGGATCGAGGCGAATGTTGACCGCAGAAGGATCGGGCGGCTCATGCCACGTGGGAACTACCCACAGACGTTCGCTTATCCGTACCGGAACGAACTGCGCCTGGGTGATCCGGACCCAGTCGGCCTCACCGACCTCACGCATCGCGGCGATCGGAGGGACCGTTGCTCCAATCGCGGCGGCGGCGGCGGCGAGCAACCGCTCCGCGCTGGCGCCCTCGTCGATCGCGAAGATGACGCGGTTCTTGGGCCACGATGGTTCCAACGGTTCCAGACCCGGCTCCCCGTACAGCGGCGACTCCACGACCTTGCCGGCATCGGCATCTTCGACCACGACCGACAGGGCGCCGGCATCGAGCAGTGCATCGGAAAGCGCATCCGCGATCGCACCGTCGACAACAATCTCGATCTCGCGCTGCACGTCGGGATTCGGGTGCGAATCAGGCCTGCGGGTTGGGCCGCGCGGCAAGCTTCTTTTCGAGGTAATGAATACTGGTGCCGCCGAGGACGAACTTTTCGTCCTGCATCAGTTCGCGATGCAGCGGAATGTTGGTGGCGATGCCTTCGACGATCAGTTCCGACAGCGCGATGCGCATGCGGGCGAGCGCCTGCTCGCGCGTATCGCCGTAGCAGATCAGCTTGCCGATCATCGAGTCGTAATGGGGCGGTACAAAGTAACCGGTGTAGGCGTGCGAATCCACCCGTACGCCCGGTCCGCCAGGCGGATGCCAGGCAGTGATGCGCCCGGGACTGGGGGTGAACCTGTACGGATCCTCGGCGTTGATACGGCACTCGATCGCGGCACCGCGGACCGCGATGTCGCGCTGGCGCAGCGCAAGCTTTTCGCCGGCCGCGACGCGGATCTGCTGCTGCACGATGTCGATGCCGGTCACCATTTCCGTGACCGGATGCTCCACCTGCAGACGAGTGTTCATCTCGATGAAGTAGAACTCGTTGTTCTCGAACAGGAACTCGAATGTGCCCGCGCCGCGGTATCCGGTCTTGCGGCAGGCCTCCGCGCATCGGTCGCCGATGCGCTCGATCAAGCGCCGCGGGATGCCCGGTGCTGGAGCCTCCTCGATGATCTTCTGGTGTCGGCGCTGCATCGAGCAGTCCCGTTCGCCGAGCCAGACCGCGTTTCGGTGCTGGTCGGCCAGCACCTGGATCTCGATGTGGCGCGGGTTCTCGAGGAATTTCTCCATGTATACGGCCGGGTTGCCGAATGCCGACTGCGCTTCCTGGCGCGTCATGTTCACTGCGTTGACGAGCGCAGCTTCCGTATGCACCACGCGCATCCCCCGGCCGCCGCCGCCGCCGGCGGCCTTGATGATGACCGGGTAACCGATCGACCGCGCGATCTTCACGATGTCGCGCGGCTCTTCCGGCAGAGCGCCATCGGAGCCCGGGACCGTCGGCACATTGGCCGCGATCATCGCCTTCTTTGCCGAAACCTTGTCTCCCATCAGCCGGATCGACTCGGGACGCGGACCGATGAAGGCGAATCCGCTCCTCTCGACCCGCTCGGCAAAGTCGGCGTTCTCCGACAGAAATCCGTAGCCCGGATGTATCGCCTCGGCGTCGGTCACCTCGGCCGCACTGATGATCGCAGGAATGTTGAGGTAGCTGTCCCGGGAAGGCGGCGGACCGATGCAAACCGACTCATCGGCGAGCTTCACGTACTTGGCGTCTGCATCGACGGTCGAATGCACGACCACGGTCGTGATGCCGAGTTCGCGGCAGGCGCGCTGGATCCGCAGCGCGATTTCGCCCCGATTGGCGATCAGGACCTTGCCGAACATGCCGTCACCCGATCACGAACGATGGCGGCGGGCGTCGCCCGCGAATGTGTGCCATTGCCCGCTTCGCGTCCACTTCGTTCACACGGCCTCCGCCGACGCGACCGATCATTCGATCACAAACAGCGGTTGGCCGTATTCGACCGGCTGGCCATTTTCAACCAGACATTCCCGGACCGTGCCGGCGACTTCCGCTTCGATCTCGTTCAGCAGTTTCATCGCCTCGATGATGCATAGGGTGTCGCCCGGCTTGACCGCCTGTCCAATATCGACGAATGGAGCCGCACCCGGACTCGAGGACCGGTAAAACGTGCCCACCATCGGAGACTTGACGACGTGCCCCTTGACGGGCTCCGTCGCCGCGGGAGCAGCTGCCGCGGCCGCAGCTGCACCGGCCACGATCGGAACGGGTGCGGGCGCGAGGGTCCCGATCGGGCTGATCGGTGTCATTGCGGGCAGCGGCGCTCCGTGCTTGACGATGCGTACCCGGTCTTCGCCTTCCGTGACCTCGATTTCCGAGATGCCGGACTCGGCGACGAGGTCGATCAGTGTCTTCAGCTTGCGAAGATCCATGCCATCCCCCTCGAAGTCTTGCTGGCTTGAACTTGCTCGCCGGGTCCCGCTGGATCCAATTCCATCCCGCAGAAGACGAGAATTCCGCCAAATTGCGCGATGTTAGCGGAAACTGCTTGCGCTTTCTTCGGCCGTGGAGTGAGGGCGTCTACCCGCTCGATTCGATCCGTGCGAGGGCGGGCTGGAGCCAGGACCTGAGCTCGGTCGCCTGGATTTGTCCAACGCGGCGCCGTTCGATTGCGCCAGAGCGACCGATCAAAACAGTATAGGGCAGCACGCCGGCAGTATTGCCGAGCGCGCGTGCCAGATCGCTGCCCGCGGCGCCGGCGACGAGCAGCGGCAGCTTGATCGCATACCGGTCCCGGAAGCCACGAATCTTCTCGGCGCTGTCGATGCCCAGGCCGATGACCTCGACACGCGGGTAATACTCATTGCGGATGCGGTTCAGTGCCGGCATCTCCTCCACGCAGGGAGCGCACCACGTTGCCCAGAAGTTCACGACCAGCAACGACCCGCGCCAGCGAGACAGGGCATTGGGATTACCGTCCGCGTCGGGAAACGTCGACGCGAACAGTGGATCCGCGTCTTTCGCCGCGGAGCCTCGCGATGAGACGCGCAGGAGCGCGACGCCGGCGCCAAGCGCGAGCGCGCCCGCGGCCGTTCCGAGCATCAGGGCGACCTGGCGACGATTCAACTCACGCCTCGGCTTGGTCGGCCAGCAGCGCCGCCAGCATCGCGGCGTTTGCTCGTCCGGCGGCTTCAGCCGGGTGCAGGTCCGGAGCGGCCGACCGGTACTTCGGCGCTACGCGGATGGCATTTGCATCGAAGACTTCGATCACGATGCCGACCCGCGCCGGCATTCCGCGTGCGCGTGCCGGCTGGACGAGGAGGTGCAGGATCTCCGCCGGAGCGCCCGGCCGGCCACCGCCATCAGCGGCCTGAAATTCGACGCCTTGTTCGAGAAGAAACAGCTCGACGTCCTTGGCGTTGTCGACGAACAACTGCAGGTGAATGTCCGAATGCTCCGTCGCGGTGCCATTCAGGACCGCGCCCACGATATGGGGCTGGAAGCGGGCGAGACGCTGCATGAGTTGCAGCGCGAGCTGCCTGAGGGCAGCGAGCACCGCGCGCTGCTGCGGCATGAATGTCGACAGGTAGCGGCGCAGCTCCAGCTCGACCTCGGCGTTGTCCGGAAGGCTGCCGCGCGAACGGACCTTCGCGCCGATCAGCATCGCCGCCTTCTGCTTTGCCGCCGCGTAGTCGAGCCCATCCTCGGCAATGAGCCGAGCTGCGGCGGCGGCCAGTTCGGTGCGCAGGTCGTCGCGTTCAGTGTCGTGCATGGCATCCCGCCTTGTCCGGGCCGTCAAGTCTAACCATGAGACCTTAGAATTCGCTGTTTGTGCATTCCTCCGCACCCCGACCGTGCATCTCCATATCCTCGGCATTTGCGGCACCTTTATGGGCGGGCTGGCCGAGCTCGCACGTGCCGCCGGACATCGAGTGACGGGTTGCGACACCAACGTCTATCCCCCGATGAGCGATCAGCTCGCCGCCGCGGGAATCGATGTGATCGAAGGGTTCGACGCGGATCAGATCCGGCTGCGGCCTGATCTTTTCGTGATCGGCAACGTCGTGTCGCGTGGCAATGCGCTGATGGAGGCGATTCTCGACACCGGCGCGAGATTCACTTCGGGTCCGCAGTGGGTCGGGGAGAATCTGCTGCACGGACGCTGGGTGCTTGCGGTCGCGGGCACGCACGGCAAGACAACCACGAGCGCGATGCTGGCATGGATCCTCGAATGCGCGGACATGGCGCCGTCTTTCCTGATCGGCGGTGTGGCCCAGGATTTCGGTGTTTCGGCGCGCTGGTCCGACGCGAGCTTCTTCGTGATCGAGGCGGACGAATACGACACGGCGTTCTTCGACAAGCGCAGCAAGTTCGTGCACTACTTCCCGCGCACTGCCGTACTCAACAACCTCGAATTCGACCACGCCGACATCTTTCCCGATCTGGCGGCGATCGAAACCCAGTTCCATCACCTCGTGCGCGGTGTGCGACCCTCCGGGTGCCTGATCGTCAACGAGGCGGACCCTGCGCTGGCCCGCGTCCTTGCGCGCGGATGCTGGTCCGGGCGTGACGCCTTCAATGTCGACCGCGGATGGCACGCAACCGGCATCATCGAAGGCGAGACGCATGAGTTCGACGTCGCGTTCGGTTCTCGAAGCTACGGCAGGCTCGCGCTTCCGCTCGCCGGTGCTCACAATCGTGCCAACGCGCTGGCGGCGATTGCCGCTGCGCGCCACGTCGGAGTCAAGCCGGAGGTCGCGGTCGAGGCGCTGGCGCGATTCAGGGGCGTGAAACGGCGCCTCGAGGTCCGCGGCGTGCGGGCTGGCGTCACCGTGTATGACGATTTCGCGCATCATCCAACGGCCATCGCAGCCACGATCGATGGACTGAGGCGCAAGGTCGGACGTGCGCGGATTCTGGCCGTGCTCGAACCGCGGTCGAACACGATGAAGCTCGGTGCAGTCAAGGCGGCCTTGCCGGGCAGCTTGCAGGACGCGGATCGGGTGTTCTGCTTCGGGGCGCGCGAGGGGAAGAATGCGCTCGGCTGGGATCTCGCCGACACGTTCGCCCCGCTCGGCGCCAGGGCGCTGACGTTTCACGACCTCGAAATGCTGGTGGCGGCTGTGGTCGCCGAAGCGAGCGCTGGAGATCACGTGCTTGTGATGAGCAACGGCGGATTCGGCGGCGTTCATCAGAAGCTGCTCGACGCCTTGGAGAATGCGGACTCGTGCGCGAGGGCAGCGTGATCGTCTACCTGCACGGTTTTCGCTCCAGTCCCAATTCGAGGAAAGCGATCCAGCTGCGCGACGCGCTCGCCGCCCGCGGACGTGGCGGGGAGTTCATCTGTCCGCAGCTGCCGGCGTCGCCGCGCGCAGCAATACAGACTGCGCGCGCCGCCATCGAGGCAGGGTCCCCGGCCACAGGCACTGCGGACATTTGCCTGATCGGATCGTCGCTCGGCGGCTATTACGCCACGTGGCTCGCCGAGCAGATCGGATGCCGTGCCGTTCTGCTGAATCCGGCCGTCAGGCCCTACGAGGATTTGCGCGGATATCTCGGTCAACAGTCGGTCTTCTTTTCCAGCGAGACGATCGAGATGCGGCCGGAATACATCGATGAATTGCTGGCGCTGGAAACGCCGCGCATTACTCGCCCGGAGCGATACCTGCTCATCGCGGCGTCCGGGGACGAACTGATCGACTATCGGACCATGCTTGCGAAGTATGCGGGCTGCCGCCAGCGCGTCATCGACGGCTCGGATCATGCGCTGTCGGATTTCGGCCGGTACATGGACGAAGTGCTCGTGTTTTGTGGAATTTCCTAGGGAGAAGTGCTGTGAGATTGAAGGGCAAGGTCAGCCTGATTACGGGCGGAGCGCAGGGGATCGGCTTCGCAACGGCGCAGAAGTTTCTGGACGAAGGCGCGGTCGTTGCCATCTGCGACCTGCGGCGCGAAGCGGTCGACGCGGCGGTCAACCAACTGAAGGCATCTGAGTCGGGGCGCATCGGGCGCGTCGAAGGTTTCGTCGTCGACGTAACCCGGCGCGACCAGATCGACGCCATGGTGGAGGTGCTGAAGTCGCGATACGGGCGCATCGACGTCCTCGTCAACAACGCCGGCATCACGATGGACTCACGGCTGCAGAAGATGACGGAGGAGCAGTTCGACAAGGTGATCGCGGTCAACCTCAAGGGGTCATATAACTGCGCCCGCGCGGTAGTCGACACAATGGTCAACCAGGGTTTCGGCGTCATTCTCAATGCATCGAGCGTGGTCGGCATTTACGGCAACTTCGGCCAGTCCAATTACGCGGCCAGCAAGTTCGGTGTGATCGGTTTCACCAAGACGTGGGCCCGCGAACTTGGACCGAAGGGGATCCGCAGCAACGCCGTGGCGCCGGGATTCATCGCCACGCCGATCCTGCACACCATTCCAGACAAGGTCATGGCGCAGATGACGGAGCGCGTTCCGATGAAGCGGCTCGGCCGACCGGAGGAGATCGCCAACGTGTACGCGTTTCTGGCGTCGGATGAGGCGAGCTATGTCAACGGCGCGGTGATCGAGGTCGCCGGCGGAATGACGGTCTGATGTCGGAGCAGCTCGAACGCCTGCCGCCGTCGGCAAGGCGCGTCCAGCAGGCACTCGATGCGGCGGGAGTGGACGCAAGGGTGATCGAGCTTTCGATCGCCGCGCGCACGTCGCAGCAGGCCGCCGATGCTCTGGGAATCGTCGTTGGACAGATCGCCAAATCGCTGATCTTTCGCGCGTCGAACACCGGCCGCGCGGTGCTCGTGATCGCCGCCGGCGATCGGCGCGTGGATGAAGGAAAGATCGCAACGCATCTCGGCGAGCCGATCGAGCGCGCCGAGCCGGAATTCGTCCGCGCGCATTCCGGCTTCGCCATCGGCGGCGTGGCGCCGTTGGCGCATGCGCAGCCGATGGTCACCTACGTGGACCGCTCGCTGCGACGGTTCGAGGTGGTGTGGGCCGCGGGTGGAACACCGCACTGCGTCTTTCCGATCCGCCCTGGTGACCTGGTGCGCGTGAGCGGCGGGATCGAGCTCGAAACCGCGTGAGCGCGCGGCCGGACGAGATGGCGGGCGGCCCTTTGCCAGCTTCGGCGCGATGCATCGAGCGACGGCGGGCGTCGTGATGGTTGGCTGACACGATGGCACACCTGCTCTTCGAGGAGGACGGGTCGTTCAAGGCCGGCACCGTGCTCGGCGGCAGCGACGCGTCCCACCAGGTGGAGCTTGCGAGCGGCAAGCGCAGCAAGGTCAAGGGCTCACATGTATTGCTCCGATTCGAGCAGCCGGCGCCGGCGGTCCTGCTCGCCGACGCACAGCGCGATGCGGCCGCGATCGACCTCGACTTTCTCTGGGAATGCGCGCCGCAGCGGGAATTCGGATTCGAGGAGCTTGCGCGCGACTATTACGGCCATGTCCCCAGCGCAGTCGAGGCGGCTGCCATCCTGTTTCGCCTGCACGGCGCGCCCGTCTACTTCCATCGCAAGGGCCGGGGACGCTTTCGGCCCGCCCCCCCTGACATACTGAAGGTCGCGCTGGCGGCGGTCGAGCGCAAGCGCCAGCAGGAGAATCTGAAGCAGCAGTACGTCGAAGCGCTCGCGGCGGGCAGCGTGCCGGAAGCGATCGCACGGCAGGCGACCACGCTGCTGGTGGAGCCCGATCGGAACAGCGTCGAGTACAAGGCGCTGGCGGAGGCAGCCGACGCCGCGCATCAGTCCCCGCTGCGTCTGCTGCTGAAGCTCGGCGCCATTCCGTCCGCCTATCGCTGGCACCTGGACAGCTTCACCTCGGTCTTCTTCCCGCGCGGCACCGGCTTCCCTAACGGTCTGACGGTGCCACAGGTCACGCAGGATCTTCCGTTCGCGGATGTCGAGATCGTGTCCATCGACGACAGCGAGACGACCGAGATCGATGATGGATTCTCGCTGCAATGGCGCGGCGAGCAGCTGCGCGTCGGCATCCATATCGCGGCGCCTGCGGTCGCGTTGCTGCGCGGCGACGCGCTCGATGCGATTGCGCGCGCGCGCATGTCCACCGTCTATGCGCCCGGCGTGAAGTACACGATGCTGCCGCAGGCCGTCGTCGACGCGTTCTCACTGAACGAGGGCCGTGTGGTACCGGTGGTGTCGCTCTATCTCGACATCGAACCGGCATCGTTCGAAATCCTGGGCCGGGAGACGAGGGTCGAGCGCGCGCGCATCGTTGCGAATCTGCGGCACGATCAACTCGATCGGGTGGTGACCGAAGAGCGCATCGAGGCCGCGCCGCGGGAGCTGCCCCAGGGGGAACTCCTGGCTATTCTGTGGCGATTTGCGCGCGCGCTGCTCGCCCGGCGCGAGCAGGCGCGCGGCAGGCGCGAGCCGCTCGACCGGATCGACTATGGCTTCGTGATGGACGGAGAGGGGGAGCAGGCGCGCGTTTCGATTCGTCCCCGCAAGCGCGGTGCGCCACTGGACCTGATCGTCGCCGAGCTGATGATCCTCGCGAACAGCACCTGGGGCGAGTGGCTGGCGCAGTGCGGACGCGCCGGCATCTATCGTTCGCAGGCATTGGGACGTGTGCGGATGAGTACGACCCCGGCGCCGCATGAGGGAATCGGGGTCGATCACTACGCATGGAGCTCGTCGCCGCTGCGCCGCTATGTCGACCTCGTGAACCAGCGCCAGCTGATTGCCGCCGCGCTCGGGAAGGCGGCGCCGTACGCCCACAATGACGCGGAACTGTTTGCCATCGTGTCGGCCTTCGATGCCGCCTACACCGCATATGCCGATTTCCAGGCGCGGCTGGAACGCTACTGGTGCCTGCGCTGGCTGTCACAGGAGGGAACCAGGCGCATCGGGGCGACCGTCCTCAGGGGCGAGGTCGTGCGACTCGACCACATGCCGTTCGTGACTCGCATGCCGGGACTTCCGGCGCTCGCGCGTGGTCGGCGCATCGAGGTCGACATATTGGGCGCGGACGAGATCGACACGACGCTCGAACTTCGATTGCATGCCGTGCTCGGCGAGATGTCGGACGAAGTGTTCGACACGGATGAATCGTCCGAGAGCGAAGGCGAACCATCTTCGGGCACCGATGAGGCGCCGGTCCCGCAAGGCGGGTAATCCGCGCGCGGTGCCCGACGGGGCGCTCGATACAATCTGCGCCTTGTCGCAGTCGTCGAACGATGCACACGCTGGGCCAGACATTCACGAATCGGACACTGATGACGGCACTGGCCGTCTCCTGCGGCCTGCACGCAGTGATCCTTGCGGTCCGCTTCGTCGACCCCGAATTCTTCCGCGTGCGCGCGAGCGATCCTGCGCTTGAAGTCATTCTCGTGAACGCGCGCAGTGAGACGAAACCGTCGCAGCCGCAGGCGCTCGCGCAGGCGAATCTCGACGGGGGCGGATCGAACGAGGCCGGCCGCCGCAGCTCGCCATTGCCGAACCTCGCCGACAACCGCGACGGCGAGACGCTCGAGGCGATGCGCCGGCGCGCCCAGCCGATCGAGGAGCAGCGTCAGCAGAAGCTGTCGGTGCCGGGGGAGGGCGACGTGTTCGACCTGACACCGCGCAAGGCCGTGCAGGCGGTCGACCCGGACACCGGGTCGCAGGACGAATTGCGCGAGAGGCTGGCACGCATGCAGGCCGAGATCGCGAAGCAGATCTCGGACTATCAGAAGCGGCCGCGGCGGCACCATTTCATGCCCAGCACTTCGGAGTATCGATATGCACGCTATGTCGAGGACTGGCGCGCGTGGGTCGAGAAAGTCGGCAACGAGCACTACCCCGACGACGCGCGCGGCCGGCTGTATGGATCGTTGCGAATGACCGTCCTGATCCGGAAGGACGGTTCGCTGGTGGACGCGATCGTCGAAAAGAGTTCCGGATCGTCGGTTCTCGATCGCGCCGCCCGGCGCATCGTTGCGCTCGCGGCACCATTTCCGCCCTTCCCGCCCGAGATCGCGCGTGACACGGATATTCTGGAGATAACCCGGACGTGGATTTTCACGAACGATCAGTTCGCCACCCACAGTGGCGTCGGGTCTGCTAACGTCAGGCCATGAACAGCAAGATCGACCGCTACGCCGTTGTCGGCAATCCAATCGCCCACAGCCGATCGCCGGAGATCCATCGCATGTTCGCGAAGGAGACGCGGCAGGCGATCAGTTACGAAAAGCTCGAGGCGCCGCTCAATGGTTTCGAGGAGTTCGCACTTGGGCTGCGCGACAACGGCTACCTGGGGTTGAATGTCACGATTCCCTTCAAGCTGGACGCCGCCAAGCTGGCCGATGAGCTGACGCCGCGTGCGAGGCTGGCGGGCGCGGTCAACACACTGAAGTTCGACGGCGACACCATCATCGGCGACAACACGGACGGCATTGGATTCGTGCGCGACGTGCAGCAGCGACTGAAGTTTGCGATCAGGGACTCGAGCGTGCTGATTCTGGGCGCCGGCGGGGGCGTGCGCGGACTTATCGGTGCGCTGCTCGAGGAGCGCCCGAAGTGGATCGCGGTGGCCAACCGCACCCATGGGCGCGCCGAGGAGCTTGCTGACGAATTCGGCGTCGAGGCGATCCATTTCGACGAGATCCCCGCCGAGCACTTCGATCTGATCATCAACGGCACCGCAAGCAGTTTCAGCCAGGATGCGCCGAAGATCGATCCGGAGTCGTTCGACGACTGCACGCTGGCGTATGACCTGGTATATGCAAGCGCACCGACGGCTTTCATGCGCCTGGCCCACCAGGGGGGCGCGCAGAAGGTCAGCGACGGCTTGGGCATGCTGATCGAGCAGGCGGCGGAGTCTTTCGCGCTGTGGCGCGGGGTGCGTCCGCACTGCGCGCCGGTCTACAAGGAGCTGCGGCGTCTGCTCGAGTCCGAGCACGCGACGACTGTCTCGGCGCGCTGACCGCGTGCCATCCCGGCCGGCGGTGCTCGACCCGGAAATTCCTCGATGAGCGCGGCAGGACGTCTCGGCCGCGGCGTCGGATGGGTGCTGGCTGGCGCGCTGCTGATCGTGCTGCTGATCCAGCTCTGGTACTTCGGATGGATCGTCCTGTGGCGTTGGCACAACCCGGGCGAAACCTCGTTCATGCACCGGGAGCAGACACGCCTGGCGCAAATGCACCGGAAACCCGTGCTGCGTCACCAGTGGGTTGGCTACGACCGCATCTCGAATCATCTGAAACGTGCGGTGATCGCCGCTGAGGACGCGCGCTTTCTCGAGCACGAGGGGATCGACTGGGAGGCCGTCGAAAAGGCATACGAAACGAATCTCAAGCGCGGGCGCACCACGCGCGGCGGCTCGACGATCACGCAGCAGCTGGCGAAGAATCTGTTTCTTTCTCCGGAGCGAAGCTATCTGCGCAAGGGACAGGAGCTGGTCCTGACCTACATGATCGAGCTCGTCTGGGACAAGCGCCGCATTCTCGAGGTCTATCTGAATGTCGCTGAATGGGGCGAGGGCGTGTTCGGCGCAGAAGCGGCGGCGCGCCACTACTACGGCATCAGCGCGGCGCAATTGGGCGCGGAACAGTCCGCGCGACTGGCAGCGATGCTTCCGCGGCCAAGGTTCTATGACCGTAATCGCGGATCCGCTTACCTCGCTCGGCGAAGCGACGCGATCATGCGCTTCATGAACGACTCGCAGATTCCTTGACCATCGGCGCGTGCGCCTAGAATCGCGCCCGGCATGAGCGAGTTCGAGCACACCCGGATCCCGCCACAGGCCGAGCCCGTGGCGCGACCCGCGCGCGATCCTGAAGAGGCACAGCGCGCGCTTGCGCGCGTGCAGGCGCTGCTGGAGAAGCAGCGACGCGTCGAGTCCCTGGTGCACCGCGAGGAGACGCCGACCGAGGAAAAGAAGCCGCTGGTCGAGCAGCTGGTTCATCGTCAGCACCTGTCCGAACTCAAGGCAATCGTCGATCGGCTGCATCCGGCGGATGTCGCCTATGTGCTCGAGGCTCTGCCGCCGGAGGAGAGGATCCCGGTCTGGGACAGCGTGAAGGCGGAAATCGACGGCGAAGTGCTGCTCGAGGTTTCGGATGCGGTGCGCGAATCGTTGATCGCGGCAATGGATGTCAGCGAGCTCGTCGCCGTTGCGCAAAAGCTGGGCGCGGATGAACTGGCCGACCTGGCGCCGTATCTGCCGATCGAGGTCGTCGACAAGGTATCGCAGACCCTTTCGACGAAGGAGCGTGCCCAGCTGCACGCTGCACTCAGCTATCCCGAGGGCTCGGTCGGCGCGCGCATGGATTTCGACCTGTTGTCGATCCGAGACGACGTGACGCTGGAAGTCGTGCTGCGTTATCTGCGACGCTTCGACGAGCTGCCGGATCACACCGACCAGGTGTTCGTGGTCGATCGAGAGGGGGTGCTGCGCGGCGCCTTGGCGCTCGATCGCCTTCTTATCAACGAGCCGGAGACGGCGGTTGCGAGCGTGATGCGGACGGATGTCCTGACGCTCGCGCCGACCGATGACGCCGGGGAAGCGGCGCAGGCATTCGAACGCTACGACCTCGTATCGGCGCCGGTTGTCGATGCCAATGGCCGCCTCGTTGGACGACTGACCGTCGATGAAGTGGTGGACGTGATCCGCGAGGAGGGTGAGCAGGAGGTGCTGGCCGCTGCCGGTCTGCGTGAGGAAGAGGATCTGTTTGCCAGCGTTTGGCAATCGGCCAAGAACCGCTGGTTATGGCTCGCCGTGAATCTGTGCACGGCATTCTTCGCATCGCGCGTGATCGGTGCATTCGAATTGACCATCGAACGGGTCGTCGCACTGGCCACGCTGATGACGATCGTGATGGGCATCGCCGGAAATTCCGGCAATCAGACCATGACGCTGATGATTCGCTCGATCGCGCTCGGTCAGGTCACCGGAGCCAACGCGAAGCGCTTGATTGTGAAGGAGCTTGCCATCGCCGGATTGAATGGCATGGTGTGGGGCGGCATTGCGGGCTCCGTGGCATGGTGGATCTATGCGGACTCGCCACAGGGCATGCTGATCGGTGCCACGTTGCTGATCGCGATGACCTTGAACATGACGGTGGGTGCGCTGGTCGGGATGTTCGTGCCGCTTGCGCTGCAGCGGATGGGGCGCGACCCTGCTCTTGGTTCGTCGGTCCTCCTGACGTTCACCACCGACAGCATGGGAGTCTTCATCTTTCTGGGGTTGGCGACCCTCTTTTTCCGCTGAGCTTCCTGCGCGGCTTCTTCTTCGCTCCCTGCTTGCCGTGCGCCGCCTCTGCCGCCGGCGGATGGGCGGCCGACTTCACCGGGACGACGGCGCAGTATTGGGCGACGCTTTTGGAGACGGCAGCGAGGCGCGCCGCAATTTCGACGGACGCGGCGGCTTGCGGGTGGTCGCGAACGAATTTGTAGTCGGCGGCGAGACTGTCGCTGCACATCTGCTTGCGCACGAATGACCGGTGCGGCGCGGACATTGGCGCGTCGGCATCGCAATCCCACTCGCCGAGCCAGAGGCGTCGCGCTTCGTCGAAACGGGCAGCCCATTCCTGTCCGCGCCGGCGGTCCTGCGCCTCGCAGTAAGCGGCCGCAAGGCCCGCCCAGGCAATCTCGTTGGTCGCCTGCAGCCGCTGAAGTTCGGCGGCCTGGCGAAATCTTTCAACTGCCTCTGCGTGGCGTCCCGCCCGCAGCAGCGTTTCGCCGTCGCAGACCGTGCGCATGAAGCCGTCGAGCCGGGTCAGTTCGGGCGGACAAAGACCGAGCGGAGGGAGTGCCGCAGCAATCGAGCCGGAAGCAAGGGTTGCCAGACCGGCGCCGGCGGCAACGCGCGCGATCAGACGCGCGATGTCCAGGACCGGCGCTCGACCGCGCCTGGCATTCGAGCGATTGAGACTCAACGCACGTGGCGGATCGTGAATTCCTCCTGGATGGTGTCCCGGTAGACACTCCCAGGAGAACTGCTGGACAGGAACCGACGCGCAATTTCCTCGCCCACGGCAGTGTGCTGAATCACGGATCCGTTGTCGAACTCGATTTCGAGCACCCGACTGGCACGGTCATAGCCGGCCGACTTGATTCCCCCACGGCGGATCGGTTTGCGTTCGATAGGCATGTGGCGCTCCTACAGGCCGAGCTCGCTCCAGATCGAATCGACGCGCGCCCGGACCGCAGCGTCCATCGTGATCGGGCGTCCCCACTCGCGTTGCGTTTCTCCGGGCAGCTTGTTGGTTGCATCGATCCCCATCTTGCTGCCGAGTCCGGCGACGGGCGAAGCAAAATCAAGATAATCGATCGGCGTGTTGTCGACCATGACCGTGTCGCGGCCCGGGTCGACGCGCGTCGTGATTGCCCAGATGACCTCTCTCCAGTCGCGCGCGTTCACGTCGTCGTCGATCACGACGATGAACTTGGTGTACATGAACTGGCGCAGGAAGCTCCACACGCCGAACATCACGCGCTTGGCGTGCCCCGGATATTGCTTGCGCATCGACACGATCGCCATGCGGTAACTGCAGCCTTCGGCCGGCAGGTAGAAGTCCACGATCTCTGGAAACGTTCGGCGCAGGATCGGAACGAATACCTCGTTCAAGGCGACGCCCAGGACAGCCGGCTCGTCCGGTGGTTTGCCCGTGTAGGTGGAGTGATAGATGGCACCGCGTCGCATCGTGATGCGATCGATGGTGAGCACCGGAAACCACTCGCGTTCGTTGTAGTAACCGGTATGGTCCCCGAACGGACCTTCCAGGGCGACCTCGTATCCGAGGCGGGGGCGCGGCGGCGCGCGATCGTCCGGCTGCGCGGCGGGCGGCTCTGCCTCCGGACGTATGTGACCCTCGAGGACAATCTCCGAGTGCGCTGGCACTTGCAGCGGAATGCCGAGGCAGCCGGTGACTTCAGTGCGACCGCCCCGCAGCAGGCCGGCGAACTGGTACTCGGACAGGGTGTCCGGAACCGGGGTGACGGCACCGAGGGTCGTCGCCGGATCCGCGCCGAGCACGACCGCGATGGGGAAGGGGTGCCCCGGCGCCGCCAGCCGGTGATCGCGAAAGTCCAGCGCGCCGCCTCGATGCGGAAGCCAGCGCATGATGACCTTGTTGGGCCCGATGACCTGCTGGCGATAGATGCCAAGGTTCTGGCGTTTCTTGTGTGGACCGCGAGTGACTACTAACCCCCACGTAATCAGCGGCCCGGCGTCCCCCGGCCAGCATGTCTGGACCGGGAACCGGCCGAGATCGACCTCATTTCCTTCGAGCACGATTTCCTGGCACGCCCCGCCGTGCACCAGTTTCGGCGCCATGTCCCACAGGACCGACTTCAACCCGGCGACCTTGCTTATGGCATCGCGAAATCCCGCCGGCGCTTCCGGTTCCTTCAGGGACGCGAGCAATTCGCCGACCTCCCGTAGCGCGGAAGCATCCGCGGCCCCCATCCCCAGGGCCACGCGTCTGGGCGTGCCGAACAAGTTGCCCAGAACAGGCATCTGCTGCCCGGTTGGCCGCTCGAACAGCAGTGCGGGTCCTTGGTCACGCAGCACCCGACTGCAGACTTCGGTCATTTCAAGGCGAGGCGAGACATCGGCCTGGACGCGCTTCAGTTCACCAAGACGCTCAAGCTGCGTCATGAAGTCACGCAAATCAGAGTACTTCATCGCATAATCGGGTTGGCGCGTCGCAGCAAGTGGCTGCTCGCTCACGTAAACCCTAGGGCTCCGTATTACAGAAAATTCATCGCAACCACCATTTTCTCACCTCTTCCGCTTTCTTTCGAGCCAAACTCCATTGCTCGTCCGGCCTGTTTCGGTTTGATGCTGCGATGCAAAATTTCCGGCGGTATCCGGGTTGACCACCACGCGGCTGCGGATACAATCCAGTCTGCCGTTTGGCCTAGCCTGGCAGCCTTGGCTGGGACAGCGGGCAGTGGATGGTCGGATACAGGTCTGCTCGTTCCCGATCGTCGAATGTGACTCGGTCACCATCGGAAGTAATCGGCCGTCGGATTCGGACCGGCCGATGAGCAAGAAGCGGCCGGAAATGCACGTGGGCTTTCCGGTCACCGTTCCAACCTGTGAGTGACG
>JBAIYN010000305.1:0-3176 GCA_037915775.1 Burkholderiales bacterium
CCGTGCGGCCTGGCGATGCGGAGATTCGACGAATGAAGATCCGCGTCAACCTGCTGCCGCACCGTGAGGCGCGGCGCGAGCGGCAGAAGAAGGCGTTCTATTTCCTGACCCTGCTCAGTCTGGTTGCTGGTGCAGCCTTGGTCTTCGTTGTCTGGTCCGTTTACCAGGGCCTGATCGGCGGTCAGCAGGAACGGAACAATTTCATCGCCGCAGAGAACCGCAAACTCGACCTGCAGATTCGCGAGATCGCGAACCTGCGCCAGGAAATCGACGCGCTTCGAGCCCGTCAGCGCGCGGTCGAGGATCTGCAGGCGGACCGGAATCAGCCCGTCTACCTGCTGGACGAATTGACCAAACAGGTGCCGGAGGGCATCTACCTGCGGCAGATCAAGCAGGAGGACAAGCGTGTCAATGTCGTCGGCATGGCGGCGTCGAACGAACGCGTTTCCGAGTTCCTGCGCAACCTGCAAAGCAACTCCAAGTTCCTCGAAAAACCCGAGCTGATCGAGATCCGCCTGTCCGGGCAGCAGCCGGCCAACATCTCGCGACGGCTGTTCGACTTTTCGCTGAACTTGTATCTGAAGCCGACGCCGGAGCGCGCGCAGCTGACGCAGGCACAGCAGTCCGGAGCGCCCGCGCCCGCGGCGCCAAAGAAATAGAGCGCGCAGGGGATCGACATGGCTTCCACCAGTTTTCGTGACCTGGGCGAGCAGTTCAAGGGCCTGACGCTCGACAACATCGGGACCTGGCCGATTCTGCCGCGGGTCTCGGTCTGGCTGTTCGTGATCATCGTGTGCGCGGTGCTGGGCTGGCTCCTGCTCTGGAGCAAGCAAAGCGACGAGCTGGACCGCCTGCGGGCCGAAGAGGACGCCCTGAAAGGGCAGTATCGCCAGAAACTGCAGCAGGCGATCAATCTCGAGGAACTGCGCAAGCAGAAGGAGCAGGTCAGTCAGTACGTGCTGACGCTAGAGAAGCAGCTTCCGAGCAAGGCGGAGATGGATGCGCTGCTCTCCGACATCAACCAGGCCGGCATCGGACGCGGGCTGCAGTTCGAATTGTTCCGGCCGGGTAGCGTCAACCTGCGCGACTACTACGCCGAGTTGCCGATTGCGATCCGGCTCTCCGGGCGGTATCACGACCTTGGCGCGTTCGCGAGCGACATCGCAAACCTGCCGCGGATTGTGACCTTGAACAACCTGACACTGCAGTCTCAGCGCGACGGCGTTCTAACCATGGATGCGACGGCGAAGACTTATCGCTACCTGGATGAGGATGAGCTTCTGAAGCAGCGGCAGGCGCGCCAGGCGCAGGCGAAGAAATAGGGCGGACGATGAATCCACGTCTGGTTGGTGCATTGCTGATTCCCGCCCTGCTTGCGGCCTGCGGCTCTTCGAACGAGGCCGAGATCCGGCAATGGATGGCGGACGTGCGGGCAGGAATGAAGCCGACGACCGAGCCGGTGCCGCCGCCGAAGGAATTCACGCCGTACAGCTACGAAAGCAGCGGGCTGGTCGATCCATTCGACTCGCAGAAGGTCGTGATGGCGGTTGCACGCCAGCAGCAGGCGCGTGCCACCGGCAGTTCGATCCGGCCTGACCTGGAGCGGCGGCGTGAATTGCTTGAAGGCTTCTCGCTCGACCAGATTCGCATGGTCGGAATGATGAGACAGGGCGGTACCAACGTCGCGCTGGTCGAAACCAACGGCGCTACCCACCTCGTCCGGGTCGGCAACTATCTGGGCCAGAACTTCGGACTGGTGACGCGCATTTCCGAGACGGAAATTCAATTGAAAGAAATCGTGCAAGACGCTGCGGGGGAATGGGTCGAGCGCCCCGCCAAGTTGGAGTTGCAGGAAAGCGCGGCGCGCCAAGGGGGCAAACGATGACCAGGATTTGGAATTCGATGTGGACCGCTGTCCTTGCGATCGCGACCACGACATTTGCATTGCTCCCCTTCCCGGCGCTTGCGCAAGCGGCCGCCAACAGCATCGAGCGCGTGGATGCCACGGAAACCGGTGCGGGCGTCGTTCTGACGATCCAGCTGAAAGCCCCGCCGACTGGGATCCCCCCGAGCTTTTCGATCGCGAACCCGGCCCGCATTGCGATCGATCTGCCAAACACGACCAACAATCTGGGCCGCAATTCGATTGAAATGAACCAGGGGGACCTGCGCAGCGTCAACGTGGTGCAAGCGCAGGACCGGACGCGCGTGGTTCTGAACCTGAAGCGGTCACTGGCGCATTCGATCAATGTGTCCGGCAACACCGTGCAGGTTGCGCTAGGTGCGATTGCGGACAGCACGACGTTCCGCGCCCCCGCAACGGCGCCGGCAACCGCCGCCGCCGCGGCTGCCCCGGCGGCGGGTGGGCCTCGCGCGCTTAAGGCGATCGATTTCCGTCGTGGTGCCGAGGGCGAAGGGCGGGTGGTGGTCGATCTGACCGACCCTGCCACCAGCGTCGACATCCGTCAGCAGGGTCAGCAGATCATCGTCGATTTCCTTGGCACATCGGTGCCGGAAACGCTGCGTCGCCGCCTGGACGTGACGGATTTCGGCACGCCGGTGGCGATGATCAACACGACCCAGCAGGGCGGCAATGTGCGGATGGTGATCGAGCCGCGCGGATTGTGGGAGCAGAACGCCTACCAGAGCGACACGCGCTTCGTTCTTGAGGTGAAGCCGATCAAGGAGGACCCGACCCGGTTGTTCCAGGGCTCGCGTCCGGGCTACCAGGGTGAACGACTGTCGCTCAATTTCCAGAACGTCGACGTCCGCTCGCTGCTGCAGGTGATCGCGGACTTCACGGATCTGAACATCATCACCAGCGATTCGGTGCAGGGCTCGATCACGCTGCGCCTGAAGGACGTGCCGTGGGACCAGGCGCTCGACATCATCCTGCAGAGCAAGGGCCTGGACATGCGCAAGAACGGCAACGTTCTCGTGGTGGCGCCGCGCGAGGAACTCGCTGCCAAGGAGAAGCTCGAGCTCGAGGCGCGCAGCCAGATTGCCGATCTGGAACCGCTGCGCACCGAGAACTTCGTCATCAACTACCAGAAAGCCGATGACGTGCGCAAACTGCTCATCGAGGGCCAGCAGCGCCTGTTGTCGAAGCGCGGCAGCGCGGTCGTCGATACGCGTACGAATCAGCTCTTCGTGCAGGATACGGCGAGCCGGCTGGA
>JBAIYN010000456.1:0-4129 GCA_037915775.1 Burkholderiales bacterium
GTCGGGATCAATTCGCAGATCTTCACGACTTCAGGTTCGTATGCCGGCATCTCCTTTGCCATCCCGATCGACGAGGCGATGCGGGTCCAGGATCAGTTGCGAGCGCAGGGGCGGGTGATCCGCGGACGCATCGGCGTCACCATCGGCGAGGTCAGCCGCGACGTCGCGGAAGGAATCGGCCTGTCCAAGCCGCAGGGCGCGCTGGTGTCCAATGTCGAACGCGACGGCCCGGCCGACAAGGCCGGAGTCGAACCGGGCGATGTGATCCTGCGTTTCGACGGCAAGACGATCGAGCGCTCGTCGGAGTTGCCCCGCGTCGTCGGCGGAACCAAGCCCGGCACCAAGGCTGGAATGACGGTGTGGCGAAAGGGCAAGGCGGTCGAACTGCAGGTCACCGTCGCGGAACTGCAGAGCGACGCGCGTCAGGCCCGGCGTAACGACCAGCCGCCCAAGGCGCCCCCGGCGACCAATCCTCTGGGTCTGGCCGTTTCGGACGTGCCGGCGGACCGACTGAAGGAGTTGCACCTGCGCAATGCGGTCCAGGTCGAAGCGGCGGAGGGCGTCGCCGCGGCAGCCGGCATCCGCGCCGGCGATCTGATCCTTTCCATCAACAACGTTGATGTCTATAATGCAAAACAATTCAACGAAATAGCGGCGAAACTTGATCTAAAACGTAATATTGCAATCCTGGTTCGCCGAGGAGACCAGACCCAGTTCCTGGTCCTCCGGCCCAACAATCGGTAGCCAGTGGGGTTGGCCGGGCCATAAGGCAGGCGAGCGCTAGAATCCGCGCCCAGGCCAAGGGGTGATCCGCCGGATCACCCCTTTTTCTCGCCGTCCGGCTGCGGGGCGAACCGCCTTGGGGACCTGATGCCGGCGTCTCGCACGGCTTTTCGAGCGCTCCGTCGCAAGCGCAATGCAACAGATACGTAACTTCTCAATCATTGCCCATATCGACCATGGCAAATCGACGCTCGCGGATCGCCTGATCCAGCGCTGCGGCGGCCTGTCTGACCGGGAGATGGAAGAGCAGGTGCTCGATTCGATGGCGCTGGAGCGCGAGCGCGGCATCACGATCAAGGCGCAGACGGCCTCGCTCGAATACAAGGCGGCTGATGGCGAGATCTACGAACTGAACCTGATCGACACGCCCGGGCACGTGGATTTCTCGTACGAGGTGAGCCGTTCGCTGTCGGCTTGCGAAGGAGCGCTGCTGGTCGTCGACGCCTCGCAGGGCGTCGAGGCGCAGACGGTCGCCAACTGCTACACCGCGATCGAGCTCGGGGTCGAGGTACTGCCGGTACTGAACAAGATGGACCTGCCGCAGGCCAACCCCGACGATGCGCGTGCCGAGATCGAAGACGTGATCGGCATCGACGCGCACGATGCCGTGCTGGCAAGCGCGAAGACCGGAATGGGCGTGGACGAAATCCTGGAACGGATCATCGCGCGCGTGCCGGCCCCGAAGGGCGATCCGGCTGCCCCGCTGCAGGCGCTGATCATCGACTCCTGGTTCGACAACTACGTCGGCGTCGTGACCCTGGTGCGGGTGGTCAACGGCGTGATCCGGCCGAAGGACAAGATCCTGCTGATGGCGACCGGCGCGACCCATCTGGTCGAGCAGGTTGGCGTCTTCACGCCGAAGTCGATGCAGCGCGATCAGTTGACGGCCGGCGAGGTCGGCTTCGTGATCTCCGGCATCAAGGAACTGCGCGATGCCCGCGTCGGCGACACGATCACCCACGCGGCGCGGCCCGCCACCTCGCCGCTGCCCGGCTTCAAGGAAATCAAGCCGCAGGTGTTTGCCGGGCTGTATCCGGTCGAGGCCAACCAGTACGAGGCTCTGCGCGACGCGCTGACCAAGCTGCAGTTGAACGACGCGTCGCTGCACTTCGAGCCGGAGGTGTCGCAGGCGCTCGGTTTCGGCTTTCGCTGCGGCTTCCTGGGCCTGCTGCACATGGACATCGTGCAGGAGCGGCTCGAGCGCGAATACGACATGGATCTGATCACCACGGCCCCGTCCGTGGTGTACGAGGTTTTGCTGCGCGACGGCTCGGTGGTCCAGGTCGAGAACCCTTCGAAGCTTCCCGACCCGGCGAAGATCGAGGAGATCCGGGAACCGATCGTCGCGGTGACGATCTTCGTTCCTCAGGAGTACGTCGGTCCGGTGATGACGCTGTGCACGGGCAAGCGGGGGGTGCAGGTCGACCTCGCCTATCACAGTCGGCACGTGCATCTGACCTACGAGCTGCCGCTGGCGGAGATCGTGCTGGATTTCTTCGACAAGCTCAAATCGGTGTCGCGCGGCTATGCGTCGATGGACTACGAGTTTCGCGAATATCGTGCGGCCGACGTGGTGAAGGTCGACATGCTGATCAACGGGGATCGCGTCGATGCGCTGTCGGTGATCGTGCACCGGACCAATGCTCAGTATCGGGGTCGCGAGATCGCCGCCAAGATGCGCTCGCTGATCCCGCGCCAGATGTACGACGTGGCGATCCAGGCGGCGATCGGCGCCAACATCATCGCGCGTGAAAACGTCAAGGCGCTGCGCAAGAACGTGCTCGCCAAGTGCTATGGCGGCGACATCACGCGCAAGAAGAAGCTGCTCGAGAAGCAGAAAGCGGGCAAGAAACGAATGAAACAGGTCGGCACGGTCGAGATTCCGCAGGAGGCTTTCCTCGCGATCCTGCAGGTGGAAGAAAAATGAACTTCGCATTGATCCTCTTCGTCCTGCTGGTCATCAGCGGCGTGATGTGGCTGCTGGACGTTCTGTGGCTGAAGAAGTCGCGCCTCGCTGCGGCGAGCGCGGCGCTGGCCGACTTCGATGCGCGCCATGGCGCGGCCGCGGGGGCCAGTCCCGCGGTGGTCGCCGCGGACCGCTCCGCGCTCGAGGACCGCATCACCCGCCGGCCCTGGTACCTCGAGTACACCGCCAGCTTCTTCCCGGTGATCCTGCTGGTGTTCGTGCTGCGCTCGTTCTTCTTCGAGCCGTTCCGCATTCCGTCCGGGTCGATGATCCCGACGCTGCAGATCGGCGACCTGATCCTGGTGAACAAGTTCACCTACGGCGTCCGGCTGCCGGTGATCAACAAGAAGATCATCGACCTCGGCTCGCCGCAGCGCGGTGACGTGATGGTGTTCCGCTTTCCGCTCAATCCGCAGCAGGACTACATCAAGCGCGTCGTGGGCCTGCCGGGTGACCGGGTGGAATACGTGGACCGGCGCCTGATCATCAACGGCAAGCCGGTCGAAGCCAAGCCGCTCGGGCGGTACTTCGACGAGGGCCGGGTACAGTACTACGAGGAGTTCAGTGAAAGACTCGGCAACGTCAGCCACCGGATCATTCTCAGCGACAGCCCGCTGGGGGTCCCGATCGTGCCGTCCGGGCCGCACACGAACCCCGGCGCGTGCCGCTATCAGCCGGATGGTCGAGGGGTATCGTGCGTCGTGCCGCCGAACAGCTACTTCGTGATGGGTGACAATCGCGACAACAGCGAGGACAGCCGCTACTGGGGTTTCGTGCCCGACGAGAACATCGTCGGCCGCGCCTTTTTCATCTGGATGAATTTTGGCAATATCAGCCGCATCGGCGGCTTTAACTGAATCCGGACAGGGACGGAAGAGACATGGACAAGCGCACAGCTTTGCGTCGGCAGCGGGGGCTCAGCCTGGTCGCGTTGCTGTTCATCGGCCTGATCGTCGTTTTTCTGCTCCTGATCGGTTTCAAGGTCGTGCCCGCGGTGACCGAGTACATCGCGATCGAGAAGGCGATCCACAAGATCGACAAGGACGGGGCGACCGTGCCGCAGATCCGGCGCGAGTTCGAGAACTACGTGATCATCGACGACATCAAATCGATTTCCGGCAAGGACCTGGACATCACGAAGGAAAACGACCGCATCGTGATCTCGTATGCGTATTCATATGCGATTCCGATCATGGACAACGTTCGTCTGGTGATCGATTTCTCGGGTTCCACGCGGACCCGCAAGCCGATCCCCTGACGGTGGTGCGCGAGGATCGGTGGCATGACTCTGGCGGCGCTTGAGCAGCGCCTTGGATACCGCTTTCAGAACCCGGCCCTGCTGGAGCAGGCGGTAACGCACCGCAGTCACGGAGCCGTTCA
>JBAIYN010000370.1:0-3720 GCA_037915775.1 Burkholderiales bacterium
GCAGCGCTGTGCACGCGCTCGATCGAACTGTTGCGCGCATCGAGCGCATAGCCCATGCGGAACGCGGCATCGATCACGGTGCCGATTCCGGCGATGTCGTTCAGCAACAGCGCATTGGCCTCGATCAGGAACGACTTGCGCTCGGCGTGCGGTGCGGACGCGACCGCGACCGACGACAGGATGCTGTCGGACACGCTGGTACGCGCGGCACGCGCCAGCGGCGAATTGTCCGCGGTGCGGAACAGCGTATTGCGCGCGATCAGCTGCACCTGGTTGCCGATGCGATGGAAGCTCGCCAGATTGGCGTCGCCCATCAGGCCCGGCACGAACGGCAGCTGGGCGATCCCGCGCGACAGCACGGTGCTGAACAGGAACGGCTGGTCGAGCTGCTCGGGGCGGATCTCGATCCACACCTTGTCGTCCTTCTGCCACAAGGTGAACAGCCCCTTGATCTCCTTCGCATCCTTGATCACGTCTGCGAAGGGACGCGGTGGCGGCGATTCGCCGGGTCGCGCGGCCGGCGCGCCCGCGGCAGCGGCTCCGTTCGCAGCCGGCGGTTTGGCGGCGGTTGCCGCGGCTGCCGTCGCGGCCGGTTTGTCGATCGTCGTCGCGCACGCGCACAGCGCGGCGGCACAGAGGGCGAGCACGCCGGCGCGCGCAACGGTGGCAAGTGAGACGGGAAACATGGATGTCAGCCCCGAACGAATGCTCCAAAACCCGAGGAGGCTAGAGTCGATTCCCCTAAAATTCAAATCGACTGCGACCAATTGCCCGAAAGCACGACGAAATGACCGCGACCGACCCCCACCCACCGCTGGCCAGGAGCTTCGACCCGGGCGCGATCGAACGTCGCTGGTATCCGGTCTGGGAATCGCGCGGCTACTTCGCGGCGGGCCTGGATCCATCGAGGCCGTCGTTCAGCATCCAGCTGCCGCCGCCGAACGTGACCGGCATCCTGCACATGGGGCACGCGTTCAACCAGACCATCATGGACACCTTGACGCGCTACCACCGGATGCGCGGCTTCAACACCTTGTGGCTGCCGGGCACCGATCACGCCGGCATCGCCACCCAGATCGTGGTCGAGCGGCAGCTCGAGCAACAGGGCATCGACCGCCGCACGATGGCGCGCGATGACTTCATCGCGCGGGTGTGGGAATGGAAGCAGTACTCGGGCGACACGATCCTGCAGCAGATGCGCCGGCTCGGCGACTCGGTCGACTGGAACCGCACCTACTTCACGATGGACGACCGGCTGTCGAAGGTCGTGATCGAAACCTTCGTGCAGCTGTACGAACAGGGCCTGATCTACCGCGGCACGCGGCTCGTCAACTGGGACCCGAAGCTGCAGACCGCCGTGTCCGACCTCGAGGTCGAGAGCGAGGAGGAAGAAGGCCGGCTGTGGGAGATCCGCTATCCGGCGATCGACGGCGGCGCCGGCGTGATCGTCGCGACCACGCGGCCGGAAACGATGCTCGGCGACGTCGCAGTGGCAGTGAACCCGGGCGACGAGCGCTATGCGGCGCTGGTCGGCCAGAAGCTGCGCCTGCCGCTGGTGGAGCGCGAGATCCCGGTGATCGCCGACGATTATGTCGACCGCGAGTTCGGCACTGGCTGCGTGAAGATCACGCCGGCGCACGACGCGAACGACTACGCGATCGGCCAGCGGCACGGGCTGGCGCCGATATCGATCTTCACGACGACGGCGACCATCAACGACAACGCGCCGGCCAGGTACCGCGGCATGGACCGCTACGTCGCGCGCAAGGCCGTGCTCGAAGACCTGCGCGCGGCCGGTCTTCTGGTGTCCGAGAAGCCGCACCGGATGGTGGTGCCGCGCTGCGCGCGCACCGGCGAGGCGATCGAACCGATGCTGTCCGACCAGTGGTACGTGGCGATGAGCAAGCCCGCACCGGCCGGCACGCGCCATCCGGGCAGGTCGCTCGCGCAGGTGGCGCTCGAGGTGGCCGAAACCGGCGCGGTCAACATCTTCCCCGATCAGTGGAAGACCGTGTACCGGCAGTGGATGGAGAACATCCAGGACTGGTGCATTTCGCGCCAGCTATGGTGGGGTCACCAGATTCCCGCGTGGTACGACGAGGCGGGCAATGTCTTCGTGGCGCGCAACGAGGCCGAGGCGCAGGCCAAGGCCGGCGCGGGCAGGAAGCTCACGCGCGACCCGGATGTGCTCGATACCTGGTACTCGTCGGCGCTGGTGCCGTTTTCCACGCTTGGCTGGCCCGCGGTCGAGCAGTCGGCGGCCGGACCGGAGAAGACCGCATACGACCTGTACCTGCCGTCGTCGGTGCTCGTGACCGGCTACGAGATCATCTTCTTCTGGGTCGCGCGCATGATCGTGATGACGACCCACTTCACCGGGCGCGTGCCGTTCCGCGACGTGTACATCCACGGCATGGTGCGCGACCACGAAGGCAAGAAGATGTCGAAGTCGGAGGGCAACACGATCGACCCGGTCGATCTGCTCGACGGCATCGCGCTCGACGCGCTGATCGAGAAGTCGACCAGCGGCCTGCGCCGCCCGGAAACCGCGCCGAAGGTGGCCGCACGCGTGCGCAAGGAATTCCCGGACGGCATGCCGGCCTACGGCGCCGACGCGCTGCGCTTCACGATGGCGAGCTACGCCACGCTCGGCCGCAACGTCAACTTCGACACCAAGCGCTGCGAGGGCTACCGCAACTTCTGCAACAAGCTGTGGAACGCGACCGCGTACGTGCTGATGAACGCGGAAGGCAAGGACTGCGGGCTCGACGGCACGCAGGCGGTCGAGCTGTCGTTCGTCGACCGCTGGATCACCGGTGAACTGCAGCGGCTCGAGGCCGAGGTCGAGCGCGGATTCGCGGAGTACCGGCTGGACAACGTGGCCAACGCGATCTACGCGTTCGCGTGGAACGAGTACTGCGACTGGTACATCGAGCTGTCGAAGGTGCAGCTGCGCGCGGGCAATGAAGCGCAACAACGCGGCACGCGCCGCACGCTGGTGCGCGTGCTCGAGACGCTGCTGCGGCTGGCGCACCCGATCATTCCGTTCATCACCGAGGAGCTATGGCAGCGCGTGTCCGTGCTGGCCGGCAAGCGTTCCGCCGCCGAGGAAACTTCGGTGATGATCCAGCCGTATCCGCGCAGCGAGCCGGCGAAGATCGACCCGGCCGCCGACGCACAGGTCGCGCAGCTGAAGCGGCTCACCGATGCGGTGCGCAACCTGCGCGGCGAGATGAATCTGTCGCCGGCGCAGAAGGTTCCGCTCGCGGCCAGCGGACCGCGCGCGCAGATCGACGTGTTTGCGCCGTACATGGCGATGCTGGCGCGGCTGTCCGAGGTCAAGCACGTCGACGACCTGGCCGCTGCCGCGCAGGGCAGCGCGGCGCCGGTCGCCGTGGTCGACGATTACAGGTTGATGCTGGCGATCGAGGTCGACGTGGCCGCCGAGCGCGAGCGCCTCGGCAAGGAGATCGCGCGCCTGGAAGGCGAGATCCGCAAGGCCGAGGGCAAGCTCGGCAACGCTAGCTTCGTCGAGCGCGCGCCGGCCGTCGTCGTCGCGCAGGAAAGGGAGCGCCTGGCGAACTTCGGCGCGACGCTGGCGAAGCTGCGCGAACAGTACGCGCGGCTGCCGCCGGCGTGAACCGGTTGGCGCGGCGCTCGTCGACGAACTGGCGCCGCTGATCGAGCCCGACTGAGCGCGATCAGCGCCCTTCTACATCT
>JBAIYN010000445.1:0-1801 GCA_037915775.1 Burkholderiales bacterium
CCCAGCGCGAGTGCCTTGCGCGTGACGAAGCGCGTCTGCGGCATCGGCCCTTCGACCGCGTCGACCAGCAGCAGCACGCCGTCGACCATCGACAGCACGCGCTCGACCTCGCCGCCGAAGTCGGCATGCCCAGGGGTGTCGACGATGTTGATGTGGGTGCCGGCGTAGTCGACCGCGCAGTTCTTGGCCAGGATCGTGATGCCGCGCTCGCGCTCGAGGTCGTTGCTGTCCATCACCCGTTCGGCGACCTGCTGGTTCTCGCGGAAGGTGCCGCTCTGCTGCAGCAGCTTGTCGACCAGCGTGGTCTTGCCGTGGTCGACGTGGGCGATGATGGCGATGTTGCGCAGGGCTCTTTGCATTGTCAGCTTTCGTGATTCATCCGGTTCGCACCAGCCGCAGCGGTGCCAGCATTCCATCGGCGCCGACCGAGGCCACGCCGAGCAGCCCTGCCGCGCCGTACACGCGTACGCGCGGCGACGGCGCTGCGTTCGCCTTCACCGCCTGCCCCTGGCGCAGCCGCGCGGCATCGACGTCGTTCAGTTCAATGCGCGCCAGCGACGCCAGCAGCGCGTCGGCGGGCAGCAGCCACTCGCGCCGCACGGCGGGCGGCATCGCTTCCAGCGCCGCCAGTTCGACCGCGCGCTCCAGCGTCAGCGCGCCGACGCGCGTCCGTCGCAGCGCGGCGAGGTGCGCGCCGCAGCCAAGAGCGGCACCGATATCCTCCGCCAACACGCGCACGTAGGTGCCCTTGCTGCACTCCACCTCGATCCGCGCCCGGTCGCCGTCGAGGTGCAGCAGCCGCAGCCGCTCGATCCGTATCTGCCGTGGGGCGCGTGCGACTTCGATCCCCTGCCGCGCCAGCGCGTACAGCGGCTGGCCGTCCTTCTTCAGCGCCGAGTGCATCGGCGGCACCTGCTCGATCGCGCCGGTCAAGCGCGCGAGCACCGACTCGACCGCTGCGCGTGTCACATCCACCGCGCGCGTCTCGATCACCTCGCCCTCCGCGTCGCCGGTCGACGTGCGCACGCCGAACCGCAGCGTCGCCTCGTACGCCTTGTCGGCGGCGAGCAGGTCGGCCGAGAACTTGGTCGCCTCGCCGAAGGTCAGCGGCAACAGGCCGCTCGCCAGCGGGTCGAGCGTGCCGCAGTGGCCCGCCTTGGCCGCGTTCAGCAGTCGGCGCGCCTTCTGCAGCGCCAGGTTCGACGTGATGCCGCTCGGCTTGTCGAGCAGCAGCACGCCATCGACCGAGTCGCCTCGGCGGTTGCGTGCCACGGCTCACTCGTTCGGGTGTTCGGGCTTGCCGACCGCGCGGTCGATCAGCCGGTCGATCTCGAAGCCGCGCTCCACGCTGGTGTCGTGCACGAAATGCAGCCGCGGCACCGTGTGGATGTGCAGCCGCTTGAACAGCAGGTTGTGCAGGTGCCCTGCGGCCGCGTTCAACCCGTGCGCGGCGACCTCCGGGTCGCTGCCGATCACCGTGAAGAACACCTTCGCATGCGCGTAGTCCGGCGACAGCGCCACGCCGCTGACCGTCACCAGCCCGACGCGCGGGTCGCGTACCTCGCGCGGAATCAGCTCGCCGAGGTCGCGCTGGATCTGGTCCGCGATGCGTTCGACGCGGGCCGGCTTGGTGGAGCGCTTCTGCATGCCTTGCCTGTGCGACGCCCGGCTGTCATCACAGCGTGCGCGCCACCTCCTGCACTTCGAACACCTCGAGCTGGTCGCCTTCCTTGATGTCGTCGTAGCCCTTCAGGCTCAGGCCGCACTCGAAGCCGGCCTTGACCTCGCGCACGTCGTCCTT
>JBAIYN010000371.1:0-8619 GCA_037915775.1 Burkholderiales bacterium
CCGGCGCAGGCCGACAAGGCAGCGATCGAGCGCGCCGCGATGGCCGACGCCAACGTGCAGAAATTCGTCGGCGGCAATCCGGTCAAGCGCGTGGTGGTGGTGCCGAACAAGCTGGTCAACGTGGTCGTCTGATGCGCCGCGCGCTGCTGGCGGCGATCGGGCTGGCGCCGCTTGTGTCCGCCTGCGGCTTCCGGCTGCGAGGCGCGCAGCAACTTCCGTTCGAGACGATCTATCTCGGCTTCCCGGCCAATTCGCCGCTCGGCTCGGAGCTGGCACGCAACATCCGGGCGGGAACGAACACCAGGGTGGTCGAGACGGCCAAGGACGCGCAGGCGGTGTTCGAAGTGCTCGGCGAAAGCCGCGACCGCGAAGTGCTGTCGGTCAACGCGCAGGGCCGCGCGCGCGAATTCACCTTGCGGCAGCGGCTGACGTTTCGCCTGCACGACGGCAAGGGATCGGAGTACCTCGGCCCGACGCAGGTGACCGTGCAGCGCGACGTCGCCTTCGACGACGCGCAGGCGCTCGCGTTCGAGGCCGAGACCGCCCTGCTCTACCGCGACATGCAGACCGACCTCGTGCAGCAGATCCTGCGCCGGCTGGCGGCGGTCAAGGGCGTGCGCCAATGATCCTGAAGCCGGAAGCGCTGGCCGGCCATCTCGAGCGCGCGACTGCCGCGGGCCGGCTCGCGCGCATCTACACGATCGCCAGCGACGAGGAACTGCTGGCGATCGAGGCGCAGGACGCGATCCGCAGCGCAGCGCGTACGGCCGGTTATGCGGAGCGCGATGTGCTGCACGCCGACGGTCGTTTCGACTGGTCGCTGCTCGCCGGCAGCGCGTCGGGGCTGTCTCTGTTTGCGGACAAGAGGATCGTCGAGGTGCGCCTGCCCTCGGGCAAGCCGGGCAAGGCCGGGGCCGAAGCGCTGCGCGAGCACGCGCTCGGCGCCGGCGAGGACACGCTGACGATCGTCGCGCTGCCGCGGCTCGACCGGGCGACGCGCGAATCGGCATGGGCCGCAGCGCTCGAGCACGCGGGCGTCTGGGTCGACATCGCGAAGGTCGAGCGCGCGGAGCTTCCCGCGTGGATCGGCCAGCGGCTCGCGCGCCAGCAACAGCGGGCGGCGCGTCCGGCGCTCGAGTTCCTCGCCGATCGCGTCGAAGGCAACCTGCTCGCCGCGCACCAGGAAATTTCCAAGCTCGCGCTGCTGTTCCCCGCCGGGGAGATCACGCTCGACCAACTGACCGAGTCGGTGCTGAACGTGGCGCGCTACGACGTGTTCGCGCTGCCGGTGGCGCTCTACGCGGGCGATTCGGCGCGCGCGGTGCGGATGCTCGAAGGCCTGCACGCCGAAGGCGAGGCGCTGCCGTTGGTGCTGTGGGCAGTCGCCGAGGAGATTCGAACGCTGCTGAAGGCGAAATCCGGCGCCGACGCCGGCAAGCCGGTCGCCGCGCTCGCGCGCGAACACCGCATCTGGGGCCCGCGCGAACGCCTGCTGCCGCAGGTGCTCGGCCGGGTGACGCAGGCGGGCCTGGCTGCGCTGCTGGCGCGCTGTGCCGACGTGGACCGGCTCGCCAAGGGGCTGCGCGCCGACGCGCGCGATTCGGACCCATGGCTAGAATTGGCCGATATCGCGCTCGGGCTGATGTTGCCCACTCCTGCATGAACGCTCCACAGGATCTCCGCAGCGACCTTGCGTCCTACATGAAGGACGTCGGCCAGCGCGCGCGAGTTGCCGCCGCCGCGATGGCAAAGGCGGCCACCGCGACGAAGAACTCGACGCTGCTGGCGCTCGCGGAGGCGATCCGCACGCGCCACGCGGAGATCCGCGCCGCCAACCAGCGCGACGTCGAGCGCGCGCGCGCCGGCGGCCTCGAGGCCGCGATGCTCGACCGGCTGCAATTGAGCGACGACTACATCGAACAGATGGCCGCCGGCCTGGAACAGATCGCTGCGCTGCCCGATCCGATCGGCGCGATCAGCGACCTGCGGCCGATGCCGTCCGGCATCCAGGTCGGCCGCATGCGCGTGCCGCTCGGCGTGATCGGCATCATCTACGAAAGCCGGCCCAACGTGACGATCGATGCGGCCGGACTGTGCATCAAGAGCGGCAACGCGACGATCCTGCGCGGCGGCTCCGAGGCGATCGAGTGCAACCGCCTGCTGGCCGGCCTGATTGCCGACGCACTGCGCGGCAGCGGACTGCCGGAGGACGGCGTGCAGTTGATCGCCACCTCCGATCGCGCCGCGGTCGGGCTGCTGGTGACGATGCCCGAGTACGTCGACATCATCGTGCCGCGCGGCGGACGTTCGCTGATCGAGCGACTGATGCGTGAAAGCCGGGTGCCGATGATCAAACACCTCGACGGCATCTGCCACGTCTACATCGACGAGGCCGCGAACCTCGAGCAGGCGATCCGCATCGCCGACAACGCGAAGACGCAGCGCTACGGCACCTGCAACACGATGGAGACGCTGCTGGTCGCGGCGGCGATTGCGCCCAGCGTGCTGGCGCCGCTCGGGCGGCTGTATGCCGGCAAGGGTGTCGAACTGCGTGGTTGCGCGCGCACCTGCGCGCTGCTGCAGGCCGCCGGCGTCGTGTGCAAGCCGGCGACGGAAGAGGACTGGCGCACCGAATACCTGGCGCCGATCCTGTCGATTGCGATCGTCGACGGCCTCGATGCGGCGATCGATCACATCAACACCTGGTCCAGCCATCACACCGATGCGATCGTCACCGACGACCACGTGGCGGCGATGCGCTTCCTGCGCGAAGTCGATTCGGCATCGGTGATGATCAACGCGTCGACCCGCTTCGCCGACGGATTCGAGTACGGCCTGGGCGCGGAGATCGGAATCTCCAACGACAAGCTGCATGCGCGCGGCCCGGTCGGGCTCGAGGGGCTGACATCGCTGAAGTTCGTCGTCTTCGGCCACGGCGAGATCCGCACCTGACGCCGCGCCGATGAAACTGCTGACGACCCGCACGCTGGTCGCACTGCTGCTTGCGCTCGCGGCGATCCGCATCGTCTCGCTCGCGCTGTACCCGCTCGGCGACACGACCGAGGCGCGCTACGGCGAGGTCGCCCGCCTGATGGCGGCCACGGGCGACTGGATCACGCCGCAGAACGATCCCGGCGTTCCCTTCTGGGCCAAGCCGCCGCTGTCGTTCTGGGCGTCGGCCGCGTCGGTCAGGCTGCTCGGACTCAACGAATTCTCGTTGCGTCTTCCTTCCGTGCTGTTCGCCCTGGTGGCGATGGGCCTGCTGTGGCGGCTTGCGCGCCGCGCCGAGCCATCGCATTCGACGCTCGAGGCATGGGTCGCGATGCTCGCGTTCGCGACCATGCCGCTCGCCTTCGTCTCGGCCGGCGCGGTGATGACCGACATGGCGCTGGCGACCACGACCACCGCCGCGATGGTTTCGTTCTGGTTCGCGTGGGCGCAGGGCTCACGGGCCTGGGGCTACGCGTTCTTCGCCGCGCTCGGCTTCGCACTGGTCGCGAAGGGGCCGGTCGGCGTCGTGCTGGTCGCAATCAGCATCGGCCTGTTCTGGCTGATCGAGCCCGACCGCTTGGGCAACCTGAAGCGCCTGTGGACGAACCTGCCGTGGCTGGGCGGAATCATCCTGATGTTCGCGATCGGCGCGCCGTGGTACGTCGCCGCAGAGATCAAGACGCCCGGCTTCATCGACTATTTCATCGTCGGCGAGCATTTCAAGCGGTTCCTCGTTCCGCATTGGCCCGGCGACCGCTACGGCAACGCACACGACGTCGCGCGCGGCATGATCTGGGCCTACTACGCGGTGTCCGTGCTGCCCTGGCTGCCGGTGCTCGCGTGGCTGGGGGTGTCGCGGCTGCGCGCCCGCGCGCCGCTGCCGCGCTGGACCTCGTACGACCGTTACCTGCTGGGATGGGCGCTGGCGACGCCGATCTTCTTCACGCTGGCGCGCAACATCATCTGGACCTACGCGCTGCCGGCGCTGCCGGCGCTCGCGCTGCTGATCGCCCGCGCGTGCACGCGCCGCCTCGAGCATCACGCCGGCGCCGCGGTGCGCTGGGCGGTTCCCGCCACCGGCGCGGTGGCGACCCTGCTCTTCTTCGTCGTCTTCCTGTTCGTCGCCCCGATGCAGGGCCACGAACGTTCCACGCGCGACCTGATCGAAGCAAAGATCCACGCCGAAGCGCAGCCTGGCGAGCCGCTGCTCGTGATCGGCACGCCGCCGCATTCGACCAAGTTCTATTCGCGCGCCCGCTACCAGCGCGCAACGATGGAGCAGGTGCTCGCTGCGCTGGAGCGGCCGGGCGAAGTGTTCGTGCTGCTGGAGCGGCGCGACCTGACGCCGCAACTGCAAGCCGCCACCACGGAAGTCGCGTCCAACCAGAAGTACCTGCTGCTGAAGAAGCGCTGATGCGGCAAAGCCGCTCGACCAAGATCGCACGCCGTTCCCGGTGACGACTCATTCCGAGCAGTTCTTCGCCATCTGCCCGCGCGGGCTCGAAGCGCTGCTCGCCGGCGAACTGCGCGCGCTCGGCGCGCAGAAGATCCGGACCGAACCCGGTGGCATTGCCTTCGCGGGCGCGCTGCCGCTCGCGTACGCGGCCAACCTGCACTCGCGGATCGCCAGCCGCCTTCTGTGGCAGGTCGGGCATCACGCCTACTCGACGGAGGACGACGTGTACGCCGCCGCGCGCGCGATCGCTTGGGAGGCGCGCTTCGGCCCGCGCCAGACGCTGCGCGTCGATGTCACCGCGACGCGGTCGCCGTTGCGCAGCCTCGAATTCGCGACGCTGCGCATCAAGGACGCGATCGTCGACCGGCTGCGCGAAAAGACCGGCGACCGGCCCTCGATCGACCGCACGCGTCCCGATGTGCGCGTGTTCGCGCACCTGGACGCCGCGCATGTGACCCTTTACCTCGACCTGTCGGGCGAGCCGCTGTTCAAGCGCGGCTGGCGCGCCGACAAGGGCGAAGCGCCGCTGAAGGAAAACCTCGCCGCCGGGCTGCTGATGCTGTCGGGCTGGACGCCCGAGCGGCCGCTGCTCGATCCGTTCTGCGGCAGCGGCACGATCGTGATCGAAGCGGCGCAGATCGCCTCCCGCCGCGCGCCGGGATTGCAGCGCAAGTTCGCCTTCGAGAAGCTGCTCGGATGCGAGCGCGACGCGTGGCAGACGCTGCGCGAAGAGGCGCGCGCGCGGATCGACGATTGCGCCGGCGCGCGCATTGCCGGCACCGACATCTCCACGCGCGTGGTCGCGCAGGCGATCTGCAATGCCGAACTCGCCGGCCTGAAGGGCTGGCTCGATGACGGCCGCCTCACGCTCACCGCACGCGATGCCCGTGAGGCAGAACCGGTCGGCGAGCACGGCATGATCGTCAGCAATCCGCCGTACGGCGAACAGAGCAACCCGCGCTCGGCGCCGGTGCCGAGGATGATGGCCAACATCGGCGACCGGTTGAAGCAGGCGTTCGCCGGTTGGGAGGCGTGGTTCCTGACGTCGGACCGCGCGCTGCCGCGCCAGATGCGCCTGCACGAGACGCGCAAGGCCGTGCTGTTCAACGGTCCGATCGAATGCCGGTTCTTCCGCTTCGAGCTCGTCGCCGGCAGCTACCGGCCACGCGCAGCCGGCTGATCAGGCGGCGAGCGCCTTCTCGACGTCCTTCTCCAGGTCGGCCGGCGCGGTGTTCGGCGCGTAACGCTTAACCACATTGCCCTTGCGATCGACCAGGAACTTGGTGAAGTTCCACTTGATCGACTCGCTGCCGAGGATTCCCGGCGCCGCATTGGTCAGGTGCTTGTACAGCGGATGCGCGTCGGCGCCGTTCACGTCGATCTTGGCGAACATCGGGAACGTCACGCCGTAGTTCATCTCGCAGAACTCGGCGATCTCGGATTCCGTTCCCGGCTCCTGCGCACCGAACTGATTGCACGGGAAACCGAGCACGACCAGTCCCTGTTTGCCGTACTTCTGGTACAGCGCCTCCAGGCCCTTGTACTGCGGCGTGAAGCCGCATCGGCTCGCGACGTTGACGATCAGAACGACCTTGCCCTTGTAGTCGGCAAGCTTGCGCAGCTTGCCGTCGATGGTGGCGGCGGAGAAATCGTGGACGGTCGTCATCGAGCAACTCCGGGTTGGGTTGCGCGAAGTCTAGCCTTTGCCCCTCCCGGAACGGGCGGGGTCGTGGGAGGGAGGGACTGACCTGCGCGCGAGCGGCGCGGACTCGACAGCGCTAGCTGGACAGTCCGAGATGCTCGATCCCCTTGTGGATCCCCTGCACTCCGCCGTACAGCTTCGAGTTCAGCTTGATCTGCAGCCGCAGATCGTTGACCGAGTCGGCATTGCGCAGCGCGTCCTCGTAGCTGATCAGTTCCTTCTCGTGCAGGTCGTACAGCGCCTGGTCGAAGGTCTGCATGCCCTGCTCGCGCGAACGCTTCATCACCTCGCGGATCTCGGGCACGTCGCCCTTGAAGACCAGTTCCGCGATCAGCGGCGAGTTCAGCATGATCTCGACCGCCGGGATTCGGCCCTTGCGGTCCTTGAACGGGATCAGCCGCTGCGAAATCATCGCGCGCAGGTTCAGCGACAGGTCCATCAGCAGCTGCTGGCGCTTCTCCTCGGGGAAGAAGTTGATCACGCGGTCGAGCGCCTGGTTGGTCGAGTTGGCGTGCAGCGTGCACATCACCAGGTGGCCGGTCTCGGAAAACGCGATCGCGTGCTCCATCGTCTCGCGGTCGCGCACCTCGCCGATCAGGATCACGTCGGGCGCCTGGCGCAGCGTGTTCTTCAGCGCCACCTGCCACGAGTCGCAGTCGACCCCGACCTCGCGCTGCGTGATGATGCAGTTCTTGTGCGGGTGCACGTACTCGATCGGGTCCTCGATCGTGATGATGTGGCCCTGCGAGTTCTCGTTGCGGTACCCGGTCATCGCCGCCAGCGTGGTCGACTTGCCCGAGCCGGTCGCGCCCACCACCATCACGATGCCGCGCTTGGCCATCGCCAGTTCGTTGACGATCGGCGGCATGTTGATCTCTTCCGCCGTCGGGATTTTCTCGGCGATCGTGCGGAACACGATACCGACGTGCCCCTGCTGCACGAACGCCGACACGCGGAAGCGGCCGATGCCGGTCGGGCTGATCGCGAAGTTGCACTCCTTGGTCGCCTCGAACTCGGACGCCTGCCGGTCGTTCATGATCGAGCGCACCAGGTCGGCGGTGTGCTGGGCGGTCAGCGGCTGGTTCGACACCGGCATCACGCGGCCGTCGATCTTGAATGCCGGCGGAAATTCGGCAGTCAGGAACAGGTCCGAGCCCTTCTTCGCGATCAACAGCTTCAGCAGGTCGTGGACAAATCGGGTTGCCTGGTCGCGATCCATGTTCTTCCTTCCTCCTACCCGACGAAGATCTCGGGCTGCTTCGCGTAGATGCGCGCCTCGCCGACCGCGACGATGTTGCGGCGGACCATGTCCATCAGGCACTGGTCGAGCGTCTGCATGCCGAACTGGCTGCCGGTCTGGATCATCGAGTACATCTGCGCAACCTTGTTCTCGCGGATCAGGTTGCGGATCGCGGGCGTGCCGACCATGATCTCGTGCGCGGCGACCCGTCCGGTGCCGTCCTTCAGCTTCAGCAGCGACTGCGAGATCACCGCCACCAGCGATTCCGACAGCATCGCGCGCACCATCTCCTTTTCCGCCGCCGGGAACACGTCGACCATGCGGTCGATCGTCTTCGCCGCGCTCGACGTGTGCAGCGTGCCGAACACCAGGTGCCCGGTCTCGGCGGCGGTCAGTGCCAGCCGGATCGTCTCCAGGTCGCGCAACTCGCCGACCAGGATCACGTCCGGATCCTCGCGCAGCGCGGAGCGCAGCGCGTTGGCGAACGACAGCGTGTGCGGCCCGACCTCGCGCTGGTTGACCACGCACTTGCGGCTCTCGTGCACGAACTCGATCGGGTCCTCGATCGTCAGGATGTGCCCGTACAGATGGTTGTTCACGTGGTCGCACATCGCGGCCAGCGTGGTCGACTTGCCCGAGCCGGTCGGCCCCGTGCACAGCACCAGCCCGCGCGGCTTCAGCGAGAAATCCGCGAACACGCGCGGACAGTTCAGCTCCTCGAGCGACAGCACGCGCGACGGAATCGTCCGCAGCACGGCCGCGGCGCCGCGGTCCTGCATGAACGCGTTGACGCGGAAGCGCGCCAGCCCCGGCAGGTCGAACGAGAAATCGCACTCGAGGTTCTCGTCGAAAACCTTGCGCTGCGAGTCGTTCATGATGTCGTAGATCATCGCGTGCACGTCCTTGTGCTCCAGCGGCGGGAGGTTGATGCGCCTCACGTCGCCATGCACGCGAATCATCGGCGGCAGGCCTGCCGACAAGTGCAGGTCCGATGCCTTGTTTTTGACGGAGAATGCGAGCAGTTCGGAGATGTCCATGTGCGCTGCCGGTTGGGTTGTCGCCGCTGCTCCCGTTCGATCCGGTCCTGGAAAAACTCAAACGAGACAAGACCCTAGCTAGCGTTTCAAATCCATTATGTCCAGTTTGGACAACACCTTGCAAGCGAATCTACGGCTGGTGCACGAAAGGATTAGCTCAGCTGCCCGCGCGGTCCAACGAACGGCTGATTCC
>JBAIYN010000196.1:0-2942 GCA_037915775.1 Burkholderiales bacterium
TGCCACCAACGGTCGCCGCGAACTACGATCGCTTCCGCACCTGCGCCGGCTGCCAGCGCGTCTTCTGGGAGGGCAGCCACTGGCGGCGCATGCGCGAACTGCTGGCGCGGGTGGTGCCGCAGCCGGATCCGGGTGGAGCGCCGCAGGCTTCTGCGGAGTCTTGAATTCCCTGCGCGAGCTGAGCCTGCGACGCGGGATTCAGGGCCTCTTCACTCTGCGGTGAAGAATCCTTTCATCCGATCCATAAAGCCCTTGGTCTGCGGCGAGTGCTTGGCGCCGCCCTCGCGCAGCGATGCATCGAACTCGCGCAGCAGCTTCTTCTGCTTGTCGGTCAGGCGCACCGGGACCTCGACGTTGATGTGGCAGTACAGGTCGCCGGGGTAGCTCGAGCGCACGCCCTTGACGCCCTTGCCGCGCAGGCGGAAGGTCTTGCCGCTCTGCGTGCCCTCGGGGATCGACAGGCTGACCTTGCCGTCGAGTGTGGCGACGTCGACGTCGCCGCCGAGCGCGGCGGTCACGATCGAAACCGGCACCTCGCAGTGCAGGTCGTCGCCGTCGCGCTGGAACACTTCGTGCGGCTTGATGCGGATCTCGACGTAAAGGTCGCCGGGCGGGCCGCCGTTCAGGCCGGGCTCGCCCTTGCCCGACAGGCGGATCCGCTGGCCTTCGTCGATGCCGGCCGGGATGCTGACCTCGAGCACCTTGTTCTTCTTGATACGGCCGTCGCCGTGGCAGGTAGTGCACGGCTCGGCGATTACCTTGCCGCTGCCGTGGCAGGTCGGGCAGGTCTGCTGGATCGAGAAGAAGCCCTGCGTCATCCGCACCGCACCCGAGCCGCCGCAGGTGCCGCAGGCCTTGGGCGAGGTGCCGGGCTTGGCACCCGTGCCGCGGCAGGTTTCGCAGGTGTCCCAGCTCGGCACGCGGATGTCGGTGGAGAAGCCGCGCGCTGCCTGCTCCAGCGTGAGCTCCATGTTGTAGCGGAGATCGGCGCCGCGATAGGCGGCCGAGCGGCCGCCGCGCCCGGCAGCACCGCCCATCGCACCGCCGAAGATGTCGCTGAAGATGTCGCCGAAGGCGTCGGCGAAGTTGCCGAAGCCCTGTCCGCCCGCGAAGCCGCCGGCGCCGGCCGCGCTCGGATCCACACCCGCATGGCCGAAGCGGTCGTACGCGGCACGCTTGTTGGCGTCGGTCAGGACTTCGTACGCCTCCTTGACCTCCTTGAACTTCTCCTCGGCCGCCTTGGCCGTCTTTTCCTTGCCCTCGCCCTGGTTGCGGTCGGGGTGGTACTTCATCGCCAGCTTGCGATACGCCTTCTTGATCTCCTCTTCCGAGGCGTTCTTGGCGACGCCGAGGACGTCGTAAAAATCACGCTTGCTCATTCGGCTATCGCTCTCTCAATGCGTCGGTCCGGGATGAACCACATCAATGCCACTGCCACGAAGATCGCGTCGGCGATCCACTGATTGACGAACGCGAGCGGAATCGCCGCCGCATACGCCGTGAGCGAGATCTTGCCCTTCGCATCGCGGCCGATCGCATGCGCCAGCTCGGAGCGCTCGCCGTGCGCACGGATGATCCTGCCCTGCAGGATGAAGTACGCGATCGCGCACATCAGCAGCACGACCCCGTACAGCGCGGTCGGCGTCGACTCGAAGTGATTCTCGCCCATCCATGCGGTGGCAAAAGGCATCAGCGACAGCCAGAACAGCAGGTGCAGGTTCGCCCACAGCATCGGACCGGACACCTGGCGCACCGTGTGCAGCATGTGATGGTGGTTGTTCCAGTAGATGCCGATGTACACAAAACTGAGCACGTAGCTCAGGAACACCGGCAGCACCGGCTGCAGATCGGCGAGCGAGGCACCGTGCGGCACCTTCATCTCGAGCACCATGATCGTGATGATGATCGCGATCACGCCGTCGCTGAACGCTTCGAGTCGGGTCTTGCCCATCGATCAGGATCGCCTGTACGCGACAACGCCGAGTCGCGCGGAACAACATTCCTCCGCGCGAACTCGGCGCAACGAACGCGGCAGCGATGTTATCCGCGCTTGACCTCTTTGTAATCGGCGTCGACCACATCGTCGTTCTTCGCGCTCCCGGCCTCGCCCGCCGACGCACCGGCCGCCGCGGCCGCCGCCTCCGCTGAGGCTGCGCCACCCTGGCCCTGCGCGCCCTGCATCGATGCGTACATCTTCTCGCCGAGTTTCTGGCTCGCGGTCATCATCGCCGTGGTCTTCGCCTCGATCGCGTCCTTGTCGTCGCCCTTCAGCGCTTCCTCGACGTCCTTGATCGCGGCCTCGATCTTCTCCTTCTCGCCGGCATCGAGCGCGGAGCCGTGCTCGGCGAGTGCCTTCTTGATCTGGTGCACGCTCGCGTCGGCCGTGTTGCGTGCCTGCGCGAGTTCGAAGCGCTTGTGGTCCTCGGCCTTGTTGGCCTCGGCGTCCGACACCATGCGCTTGATCTCGTCCTCGGTCAGGCCGCTGTTGGCCTTGATCGTGATCTTGTTCTCCTTGCCGGTGGCCTTGTCCTTCGCGCCGACGTGCAGGATGCCGTTGGCGTCGATGTCGAACGTGACCTCGATCTGCGGCATGCCGCGCGGCGCGGGCGGAATGCCTTCGAGGTTGAACTCGCCCAAAAGCTTGTTGCCGCTCGCTATCTCTCGTTCGCCCTGGAACACCTTGATCGTCACCGCCGGCTGGTTGTCGTCGGCGGTCGAGAACACCTGTGAGTACTTGGTCGGGATCGTGGTGTTCTTCTGGATCATCTTCGTCATCACGCCGCCCAGGGTCTCGATGCCGAGCGACAGCGGGGTAACGTCGAGCAGCAGCACGTCGGTGCGTTCGCCGCTCAGAACGCTGCCCTGGATCGCGGCGCCGACCGCGACCGCCTCGTCCGGATTGACGTCCTTGCGCGGCTCCTTGCCGAAGAACTCGCGCACTT
>JBAIYN010000706.1:0-1503 GCA_037915775.1 Burkholderiales bacterium
TCGAACTCTTTGAGCACCTTGATCGCGAGGCTGCGTGCCGTTTGCGCATCACCCGAGTTGTAGGCAGGCTGACCGCAGCAGGTCTGCGACAGCGGTACCTGAACGCTGCAACCCGCTCGTTCGAGCAACTTGATGACGGAGAATCCGATTTCCGGCCGGACCAGATCGATGAGGCAGGTGGCGAACAGTCCGACTCGCATCATCTTCCTCTCATCCGTTTTTTCGCACTGCATCAAACTGCGTTTGGCCACTCGGCGACCAGTGCAGCCGGGGAAGCAAGCGTTCGAGCCGGTCGACGCCCTTTTCGCATCATGATATAAGTGCGTCTGGAGTGAATTCTGCGTCGCACCATGCGCTCTGTCGAACCGGTTCCCGCCCCTCCGACCCGCGAGAAGACGGCCATCCAGGTCATCGAACGAATGATGAACCTGCTGGACACGCTCGCCGCCCATCCAGACCCGGTCAGCCTGAAGGAACTTGCGCGCGCGACCGGGTTGCACCCTTCGACCGCGCACCGGATCTTAAATGACATGGTCGTCGGCCGGTTTGTCGATCGCGGCGAGCAGCCCGGCAGCTACCGGCTCGGCATGCGTCTGCTGGAACTCGGCAACCTAGTGAAGGGCAGGCTGTCGGTGCGCGAAGCGGCAATCGAGCCGATGCGCGAACTGCATCGGAAGACGGGCCAGACGGTGAACCTTTCCGTCCGACAGGGCGACGAGATCGTCTATGTCGAGCGCTCGTACAGCGAACGATCGGGTATGCAGGTCGTGCGCGCGATCGGCGGACGGGCGCCGCTGCACCTGACTTCGAGCGGCAAGTTGTTCCTCGCCTACGACGATCCCCGCGTCGTGCGCTCGTATGCGACGCGGACCGGGCTTGCCGGTCACACGCGCAACAGCATCACCGAACTGCCCAAGCTGGAGCGCGAATTGTCTCTCGTGCGTGCGCGCGGCTTCGCACGCGACAACGAGGAGCTGGAACTGGGTGTGCGCTGCATCGCCGCGGCGGTGCGCGACGATTCCGGCAAGATCGTCGCGGGCCTTTCGGTGTCGGCACCGTCGGAGCGGATGCAGGACGAATGGATCGACGACCTGCGCTCGACCGCCGCGCTGATCTCCGCGCGCTTAGGTCACACCCAACAGAACGCGCCGCCCGCCGATTCGCAATAGCGGGCAGCGATCAATTGCTGGTTCGCGCGCGCGCTTCGAGCCAGTCGCGAATCCGCTGGGCGTCCCCGAGTCGCGAGTACTTTCCGACCGAGTCGAGCAGTACCATCACGACGCGCTGGCCCTCGATCACCGCCTGCATCACGAGGCAACGGCCCGCGGCGGAGATGTAACCGGTCTTCTGCAGGCCGATGTTCCAGTCGGGATTTGCGGTCAGCCGGTTCGTGCTCGCATAGCGGACCACGCGCTTGCCGATCGGCAGCGTCAGTTCGCGGCTGACCGAGAATTCGCGGATGGTTTCGTGCTCATACGCAGCCTTGACCAGCTTGACCAGGTC
>JBAIYN010000607.1:0-3884 GCA_037915775.1 Burkholderiales bacterium
CGATCCGCACCTGAAGAACGGCCTGAACATCGCGGCCGGCAAGGTGACGTACAAGGCGGTCGCGAAGGCGCTCGGCCTCAATTACACGGCGGCCGATGCCGTGATTGCCTGACCGCGCGCAGCGTCAAGCTGCAGCGTCGGCCGTCAAGGATCGATCGCGGACGGAGACGCCGGCCGGTGCGCGAGCAATGCCGGGGCATGCGAGGCAAGGCTCGGCGCATGCGCGACCAGCCAGTTTCGCAGTGCGCGCAGGTCGAGCGACCGCGCATAGCCGGACGGCGCGCCGAGCAGCGCGATCGCGAACCGGCGCGCGCCGGCGTGCAGCACGACGAGCAGGCATCGCCCTGCCTCGTTGATGAAACCGGTCTTGGTCAGGTCGATGCCCATGCGCGGGTCGGCCACGAGCGGATTGGTGTTGCGGAAGCGGATCGTGCGCCCCCCGATCGAGGCGTGCGTGACGACCTTGGTGGTCCGCTCGCGGATCTCCGGGTAGGCGTAGGCGGCGGCCGCCAGCCGCGTCAGATCCTCGGCCGTGGAAACGTTGTCGGCCGACAGACCCGACGGCTCGACGAAGTGGGTGTGTTCGAGCCCCAGTTCCGTCGCCTTGATGTTCATCGCCTGGACGAAGGCTTCGGTGCCGCCGGGGCTCGTGCGCGCCAGCGCAAGGATGGCGCGGTTGTCGGACGCCACGAGCGCCAGGGTCAGCAGCCGCGCTCGGGTAAAGACGCTGCCCGTCGTGAGCCGCGAATGAGAACCGCGCAGCGTGTCGCGATCTTCGTCGGTCACTGTCACCAGCGTGTCCATCGGCAGGTGAGCGTCCAGCAGCACCATCGCCGACATCAGCTTGGTCAGCGAGGCCATCGGCCGCGCATCGCCGCCGTGCTTCTCGAACACGATGTTGCCGGTATCGACTTCGGTCACCGTCGCCGCATAGGCCCGCAGTGCCGGCGGTTGCTGCGACTTCGCGCAGGCGTTGCCTGCCGCGGCCAGCAGGGTCAGGCTCAGAACAAGCGTCAGGTGGCGCATCTTCGTCGTGGTTCGTCGAATACGCGAACTCTAGCGGCTAAATGCGTATCTGCGTTGACACACCGGGCCGAAAGGCAAGGTTGCGCGGAAGTTCGGCCTCCGATCGTACGGATGAAGCGGCCCGCCGTCAGTCAACGTTGCGCTTTCCGCGCTCGCCGCGCCCCACGCTATGCTCGCGGCCGCCCCGCGTGCAACGACTGCGCCGACGGGCGCCCCCAGCCGCCAGCGCCGCGACCTTGACCCTGACCGTCTCCTTCGCCGTTCTGCTCGCCGCGCTGCTGCACGCGAGCTGGAACGCGATGATCAAGGGCAGCCGCGACGTGCTGCTGGACACGGCAGGCATCGTGCTCGGGGCGGGCGTGGTGGCGCTTCCGTTGCTGTTCTTCGTCGCGCCGCCGGCGGCCGCCGCCTGGCCGTACATCGGCACGTCGCTGACGATCCATCTTGCGTACTACTACCTGATGGTCAACGCGTACCGCGTCGGCGATCTGACGCTCGTCTATCCGCTGATGCGCGGCGTGGCGCCGCTGATCACGGGCCTGGCCGGCATCGTGCTGCTGCGCGAACTGCCGAGCACCGTGGCCTGGGTCGGCATGCTGCTGATTTCGTCCGGCGTGTTCGCGCTCGCCTACCGCACGCTCGGTCACGCGCCGTCGCGCGCGGCGATCGGATTCGCGCTGGCCAATGCGGCCGTGATCGCCGCGTACACGCTGGTCGATGGCAAGGGAGCCCGGATATCGGGCAACGCGTCGGGCTACATCCTTTGGCTGTTCGTGCTCGATGCGTTGCCGTTCAGCATCTACATGCTCGCTCGGCATCGCGCGCGCTTCGCCGCCTATCTGCGCGCCCACCCCGAACGAGGACTGGGCGGCGGCGCGCTGTCGGCCGCCGCCTACGCAATCGCGGTGTGGGCGATGACGCAGGCGCCGGTCGCACTGGTCGCCTCGCTGCGCGAGACCTCGGTGCTGTTCGCCACGCTGATCGGCGCGCGCCTTCTGAAGGAGCACCTGTCGCCGCGCCGCTGGGCCGGCGTGCTCGCGGTGGTGGTCGGCGTGATCGCGCTGAAGGCCGGTTGATTTGCTAAGGTTGGCCCCGAAATAAACAGTACATGGCGCGATCGAAGAACTCCCGCTCCCGCACAACGCCGCCCCGCCGACCCGCGCGCACCCCGGCGCGCGTCGCACAGGAAACCGCAGCGCTGGAAGACGCCGTGCGCTGGGAATGCGAGGCGATCAGCGCCCCATCGCTGCTGCTGATGGCGCTCGAATGGCGCGCGCCGCTCGAATACGGTGCGACGATCGCCGCGCTGCCCTGGCTGCAGCGCGCGCCCGCAGGTGACGGACATGCGGTGCTGGTGTTTCCCGGGCTGATCGCGGGCGATCTGTCCACCGCGGCGCTGCGCGGCTACCTGCGCGGGCGCGGCTACGACGTGCACGGCTGGGAACAGGGACTGAACCTGGGAGCGCGCCGCGGGGTGATCGAGGCCTGCCTCGACCGCGTGCAGCGGCTTGCCGACAAGTCCGGGCGCAAGATAAGCCTGATCGGCTGGAGCCTGGGCGGGATCTACGCGCGCGAACTCGCAAAGGACCTGCCCGACCTCGTGCGCTGCGTGATCACGCTCGGCTCGCCATTCAACGGCCATGCGCGCGCGACGAATGCATGGCGGCTGTACGAAATTGCGGCCGGCCATGCGATCGACGCACATCCGCGGCGCCAGCATCTGCACCGCACGCCACCGGTGCCGACCACGTCCGTCTACAGCCGCACCGACGGCGTCGTTGCGTGGCAATGCTGCATCAACGACGAACATCCGCACGCCGAGAACATCGAGGTGGTCGCGAGCCATTTCGGCATCGGCATGAATCCGGCCGCGATGTACGCGATCGCCGACCGCCTCGCGCAGCCCGAGGACACCTGGCAGCCGTTCCATCGCGACGGCTGGCGCGCGATGGTGTTTCCCGTCCCGGCACAGACCTGATGCCCGGCATCGCCGCCAACGGAATCCACATCGAGTACGAGTCGCACGGCGACCCTGCGCGCCCGACGATCGCGCTGATCATGGGGCTGGGCATGCAGCTGGTCGCCTGGCCCGACGAGCTGATCGACGGCCTGGTCGCGCGCGGCTTTCGCGTGCTGCACTTCGACAACCGCGATGCCGGGTTGTCGACCCAGTTCGACGATCACCCGGTCGGACCACTGATGTCCGCGTTCATGCGCTGGAGCTTCGGCTGGCCGGTTGCGGCGCCGTACACGCTCGACGACATGGCGAACGACACGGTCGGCCTGTTCGACGCGCTGGGCATCGAACGCGCGCACGTGGTCGGCGCGTCAATGGGGGGCATGATCGGGCAGCTGTTGGCGGCGCGGCAACCAGCACGCGTGCGCTCGCTGACGTCGATGATGTCGACCACCGGCGCGCGGCGCCTGCCGCACGCCCGACTCGACGCGTTCTTCGCGCTGATCAAGCGCCCCGACCCCGAAGCGAGCCTGGACAGCCTGGTCGATCATTTCGTGCACCTGTTCCGCGTGATCGGCAGCCCCGGTTACGAAACGCCGCTGCCGCTGCTGCGGGAGAGGCTGCGCCGAGGTCTGGCACGGGCATTCCGGCCGATGGGCACTTTGCGCCAGATGATCGCGATCATGGCCTCCGGCGATCTGTCAATGCTGCTGCCGCGGATCACCGCGCCGACGCTGGTGATCCACGGCGATGCCGATCCGCTGGTGCCGGTGGCACACGGCGAGGACACGGCGGCGAAGATCCCGGGCGCAACGCTGAAGGTGATCCAGGGCATGGGCCACGACCTGCCGCCCGCGCTGATGCCGGAGCTGATCGAGCTGATCGCATCGCACTGCGAGGC
>JBAIYN010000252.1:0-3466 GCA_037915775.1 Burkholderiales bacterium
ATCTCCTCGACGACATTGGCGATGCGCTGCTCGGCCAGCACGCTGCGGTCGGGTGCGCGTCCGGGCAGATCCCCCACGTCGAACAGCGGCGAGGTGCGGAGCGCGCGCCGCAGCACGGCACCGACGAGTGCCATCAGCAGCAGGCCGGGAAGCGCGGCGAGCGCAGTGACAGCGATCACCTCGCTCGCAGCGACGTGCCTGCCTTCGAGCAGGTGATCGAGCGTGCGTCCGAAGAACCCCATCGCATCCGGCAGCGGAACCACGAGATTGACCACGTCGATCGCCAGCCCGATCACGCAGTAGAGCAACGGCGCCAGCAGCAGCGCCATCACCAGCGCCAGCACGGCGGCGCCCAGCCCGCACACCAGCGATACGCGCCACGCGGCGCGTCGATGGCGTGCGATCGCGGCGAAGAAGCTCTCGCGCTCGGCTGGCGTCCATACCAACGCCTGCCCGTCGAGCAACGCATCAGCACTTGCTGCGTCGTTCACCGGCCCTCCCGTGACGTCATCGCGGCGGCTGCGCAGGCGGCATGGCTACCTGGGCGTTCGCCTCCTTTGGCAGCAGCCCGAAACTGCGCGCCATCCACAGGCCAAAGGCCACCAGCGGCCAGGCCAGCGGCAGACCGACGAGGCACATGCCCGCGGTCCAGAGCAGCAGATAGATCAACGCGTCCCAGGCGTAGCTGCGCTGCGCGTCGGCGAGGCGCGCTGAGCGCGGATCGGATTGCGGAACGACGACACGCACCTGCGCGCCGGCTGTCAGGCCGGGGGCACTTGAGGCATCGACGCGGTCGACCGCGTGCACCGGCGCGCGCGCGCCCGGCGGCGTGAACACGAGGTCGAGCAGCAGAAACGGTGCGTCGATCGTCGTGCCCGTGTCCGCATCGCTCGCGCTGGCGACGGTGCGCGGCGCGACGCCGATGCCGATGCGGCCGTGGCCGGCGAGTGCGCCCCAGATGCGGTCGACCGTCTTGACCTGCGCCACGGTCGCCGTCGTCTCGGCGGCCGGGCCGGCCGGCGCAGCGGCCGGCCATGGGATGCGCGCCGCCATCACGATGACCGTCAGCGGAATCGACAGCAGCAACACGCGACCGAAGCCGACGCCGCGCAGCTTGCGCCACAGCAGGAAGAGCGCCGGGAACACGAGGAAGCCCAGCATCATCTGACCCGCCGCCGACGACGCCAGCCCCACTGCGCCGACCCGGCGCAATCGCATGTCGTTGAGGAAGAACGACAGCACGAACAGCGTGAACACGCCGAACATGTACACCGCGTCCAGCAGGCCGGCCCAGAAGCGCGTCTCGATCACTTCGCGGGAGGCGAGCGATGCGGCCGCGAGCCCGGCGCCGTTGGCCGCATGGCGCAAGGTCGCGCCGGACGCATAACGCACCCGCACCGGCGCGCCGACCTCGAGCCGATCGAACAGCTTCGGATCGACCTCATGCGTGACGGTTTCGTCCGCCGCAGACCCCTGCGGCCGATAGCGGACCGCCACCTCGGTGCGGTGGCGCCAGTTCTCGTAGTAGAACTCGACCGACTCGCGCTTGCTGGCGACGACGCCATCGACCTCGGCGCCGCAGCACCGGACGTAGGCGCCCAGCGCCCAGCGCGGCACCACCGTGAACAGCAGGACGATTGCCGGGATCACCAGCAGCACCCCCAGCGCCTGGAGGATCAGCTTCTTGTTCATGGCAGGCGCACCAGTTCGACGCGACGGTTGCGCGCGCGGCCTTCGAGCGTGTCGTTGCTGTCCTTCGGCTGCGACTTGCCATAGCCGGTCGTGGTCAGTCGACCCGCATCGACGCCGAAGCGCTTGACCAGCACGTCCTTCACGGCGGCTGCGCGCCGGCGCGACAGTTCGAGGTTGGACTGGTCGTCCCCGATGGCGTCGGTGTGGCCGGCGACGCGCAGCTTCCAGTCGGGATGGCGCCTGAGAACGTCGGCAATCTCGCGCAGGGCCGGCTCGGACTCGTCGCGAATGACATCGCTCGCGAAACTGAAGTAGATGCTGTACAGGTCGGCCTTGCCAGTGTCAGCCAGCGCCTTCTCCAACGCGTTCGCCGGCGCGGCGGCCGGCGTCGGCGTGCAGGCATATGCAATCTTGATCACTCGCAGCACGTCGCGCGCGCCGGCCGGCCTGGACGGGTCGATGCCGATGCGGAAAGACAGCGCGAGCGGATTGCGCTCGTCGTCGAGGAAGAAGAACTCCACCTTGTCGCCGAAGAAGTTGCCCTGTGCCTGGATCGCGGGCAGCTCGACCTGCTGGCCGTTGACGAGCACCGGGACGCGGACCGGTCCGGCGCCGACCCGCGCGAGCTTGCCCGGTTGCACGTAGTCGTACAGGTTGGGACGCTTGCTGCGATCCGTCCCGAGCTCGACTCCGGGGTACGCATTCGAGATGCTCATCGACGCCTCGCCCTTCTTCTTCAGGTCTCGCAGCACCGCGGTCGAGGTGCCGATCGCGGTCGAACCCGGAATCGTCTCGGCCGATTTGTCGAGGAACTTCTGGTAATACAGCCGCGCATTCGCCAGGTCGGCCGTCAGCACCGTGCGGTAGATCAGCGACTTCTTCAGCGTCGGCTGGGTCTCGAAGAGCTCCATGCTCATCAGCTCGGACGAGTACTTCAGCCGCAGTTGCCTGGCGTCGAGCGATTCGACCGTCTTGATCGACTCGTAATCGCCGTCCTTGCCGCTGATCGCGGTGACGACCGTCAGGCCCGGGCACAGCGGAATCAGGGACGCCGGCGTCTGGGCAGCGGCGACGGCGGTTGTCAAGACGGCCGCGATGAGACTCACCGCGGCGAATGCGCGCAAAGTCATTGCGTTTCCCATCCTTGCCGTGCATGTGCAGCCGCGCGCCGCAATTCGTCGACCACTGGATGGCCGGTCAGAAAGCCGAACATCCGCCCCACGGGCATGAAGGTGATTGCGCGACCCATCGGTGTCGCCGTACGGAATTTGATCGTGACGGGATGCAGCCGCAGCCAGCGCCGTTCCAACACCGATTCAATTTCGGAAACCGGCACCGCGATCTCGTCGCGGAAGTTCGAGACATACAGCGTGTGCGCATCCAGGCGCACACGCTTGAGGCCGGCATTCGTCGCGAGCAGCAGCGGCGTGGCCCCGAGCCAGCCGGCGAGCAGTAGCCACTTCAGATGTGGCACCGCGCGTGCGATCGCGGAGTCATCGAGAGCGCCCGCAAATGCCAGCAGCGTCGCCGCGCCGAATCCCGCGATGCCCAGCACCGGCTGAACGAACTTGAAATAGAGGGTCTGTCCCGATGACAGCTGCCGGGGCAGCTCCTTCCGGCCATCCGCGGCGACTACCCCTGCGGCCGTCATTGCGCGATCCCCACAGCCTCGCAGAGTTTCGTTCCGCGCGGTTCGATCTCGGTGGACTTCTTCTCGAAGACGGTCTTTTCCATCTTGCCGGCCGACTGTCCGAACGCGGTCGCGGATGCGCCG
>JBAIYN010000321.1:0-5636 GCA_037915775.1 Burkholderiales bacterium
CGGGCCGAGACGACCGAGAACACGACGAGGACGGCCAGCGCCCAGTGGAACAGGCGGGTCGGCAGGTCCCATACGCGGACGCGCTGCGCTGCAGGATGGAGGCTCACGCGGGACGAACCGCCGGTGCCGCGCCGGTATTCCCGCGCGTCAGGGCACGATCTGCTGCGACTGGTCTTCCTTCTTCTGCGGCTTGACCAAATCCTCGCGTTTCAAGCCCAGGTAGCGCGCGATCGCGGCAGCGACGAACACCGACGAATACACGCCGAAGCAGATGCCGATCGTCAGCGCGAGCGCGAAGTAGTGCAGCGCTGGTCCGCCGAAGATCAGCATCGCGAGCGTCATCATCAGCGTCGAGCCGTGCGTGATGATGGTGCGCGAGATGGTCGCGGTGATGGCCGAGTCGATCACCTCATCCACGCTCGCCTTGCGCATCGTGCGGAAGTGCTCGCGCACGCGGTCGAAGATGATCACCGATTCGTTCACCGAGTAGCCCAGCACCGCGAGCACCGCCGCCAGCACCGGCAGCGAGAACTCCCAGCGGAAGATCGCGAACATGCCGACCACCAGGATCACGTCGTGCAGGTTGGCGATGATCGCCGCCACCGAGAACTTCCACTCGAAGCGGAACGCCAGATAGATCATGATGCCGATGCAGACCATCAGCAGCGCGACCGCGCCGTCGTGAGCGAGTTCGGCGCCCACCGACGGGCCGACGAACTCGACGCGGCGCAGTTCGACCGCCGCATCCTGCTGCTTCAGCGTCGCCATCACGCGCTCGGCCTGCTGCCCGGACGTGACGCCCTTTTCGAGCGGCAGGCGAATCAGCACGTCGCGCGAAGTGCCGAAGTTCTGCACCTGCGCGTCGTGCCAGCCCTTGGCGTCGATCGTGTTGCGGATCTGCTCGAGGTTCGCGGCCTGCTGGTACGAAATCTCCATCACCGTGCCGCCGGTGAATTCGACCGACAGGTTCAGCCCGCGATGAAAGAGGAAGAAGACCGCAACGAGGAACGTGACGAACGAGATCGCGTTGAAGATCAACGCGTAGCGCATGAACGGAATCGTGCGGCGGATGCGAAAGAATTCCATGGCCTACCCCTTCGCTCCCTCCGGCTTCCACACCTGCCCGATCGAGATTCCGCCGAGCTTTCGGCGGTGCCCGTACACGACCGAAACGAATCCGCGCGACACGAACACCGCCGAGAAGATCGACGTCAGGATGCCCAGGCAGTGCACGACCGCGAAGCCGCGCACCGCCCCGGAGCCGAGCAGGAACAGGAAGATGCCGGCGATCAGCGTGGTGATGTTGGAGTCGAGGATGGTCGCGAAAGCCTTCTCGTAGCCTTCGGCGATCGCCTGGCTCGGCGGGCGGCCCCGGCGCAGTTCCTCGCGGATGCGCTCGTTGATCAGCACGTTCGAGTCGATCGCCATGCCGAGCGTCAGCGCAATGGCCGCGATGCCCGGCAGCGTCAGCGTGGCCTGCAGCAGCGACAGCAGCGCCACCAGCAGCAGCAGGTTGACCGACAGCGCCAGCGCCGAAATGAACCCCATCACCAGGTAGTACGAGATCATGAAGACCGTGATCGCGATGAAACCGTACTTGGTCGAATTGAAGCCGGAGCGGATGTTGTCGGCGCCAAGGCTCGGGCCGATCGTGCGCTCTTCGATGATGTCCATCGGCGCGGCGAGCGCGCCGGCACGCAGCAGCAGCGCCAGGTCGTTGGCCATCTGTGGGCTTTCGAGGCCGGTGATCTGGAAGCGCGAGCCGAACTCGGACTGGATCGTCGCGACGGTCAGCACCTCGCCCTTGCCCTTTTCGAACAGCACGACCGCCATCGGCTTCTTCAGGTTCTCGCGCGTGACCTTGCGCATGATGCGGCCGGCGGCCTCGTTCAGCTCGATCGACACCGCCGGGCGCTGATTCTCGTCGAACGTCGCCTGCGCCCCCTGCAGCTGCTGGCCGGAAAAAATCACGTCCTTCTTCAGCACCACCGGCGCGCCCCGTCCCACGGTGAAGCGTTCGGAGCCGAACGGGACCGGCGCGTTGCCGAGCACCGCCGCCTGGCCTTCGGGACTGATGTCGACCAGGCGCGCTTCCAGGGTGGCGGTGCGGCCGATGATGTCCTTGGCACGCGCGGTGTCCTGCACGCCGGGCAGTTCGACCACCACGCGGTCGGCACCCTGCTGCTGGATCACCGGCTCGGCCACGCCGAGCTCGTTGATCCGGTTGTGCAGCGTGGTGATGTTCTGGCGCAATGCATTTTCCGCCACACTTTGCGCGGCCGCCGGCGTCATCGTCGCGATCAGCAGCAGGTCCCCGCCGACGTTGTCCTCGCGCAATGCGAGCTCGCGCAGGTTGTCGGACAGAACGCTTTCCGCCTTGGCACGCGTCTCCGCATCGCGGAAGCGGATCTCGATCTGCTGGTTGTTGCGCGTGATTCCCGCGTGCCGCACTTCTTTCTCGCGCAGCAGCGTGCGGACGTCACCCACGAGCGCCTCCAGGCGCTTGTCGACCGCTTCCTTGGTGTCCACCTGCATCAGGAAGTGCACGCCGCCGCGCAGATCGAGGCCGAGGTACATCGGCAGCGCGTGCAGGCTCGCCATCCAGCGCGGCGAGCGCGACAGCAGGTTCAGGGCGACCACAAAGGTCGGGTCCTGCTTGTCCGGATTCAGTCCGGCTTCGAGCACGTCCTTCGCCTTCAGTTGCGTGTCGGTGTCGCGCAGCCGGACGCGGATCGTGGAACTCAGCCCGACGGTGTCGAGATACGCGGCCTCGGGCTCGATGCCGGCGGCCTTCAGCATTCCCTCGACCCTGGCAAGAAGCGCCTCGTCGGCCTTGATCGTCACCTTCTGTGACGACACCTGCACCGCCGGCGCCTCGCCGAAGAAATTCGGCGTGGTGTACAGCGCGCCGATCAGCAGCGCGACCACGATGACGATGTACTTCCAGAGCGGATAGCGATTCATGCGCGTGTGGTGTCGGCGGCCGGGCGGCGAAAGACGAGATTCGTCGGCGCCGCCCCGCGGCTACAGCGTCTTCAGCGTGCCCTTGGGCAGCAGCGTCTGCACCGACGCGCGCTGGACCGAGAGCGCGATCGGCTTGTTGTCGACGCTGGCGACCTGCAGCGTCAGGTACTGGTCGGAGATCTCGGTGATCTTGCCCGCGATGCCGCCGGCGGTGACGACCTCGTCACCCTTGTTCAGCGCGTCGATCATCGCCTTGTGCTCCTTCTGCCGCTTTGCCTGGGGGCGGATCAGCAGGAAATAGAAGACGACGAAGATCAGCACCATGAACAGGATCGACATGTAGCCGGGATCGCCGCCGGTGGCTGCCGGAGCGGTCTGCGCAAACGCGTCGGAAATGAATGCCATGAAGGGCTCCGCGGAAGCCGTCGATGCAGGACGGCGGAAACAGGGATGCAAGCAAGTAAAGCGGCGAATTATAGACAGCAGGCTCGGCGCTGCCCGTCGGTCCGGAAGTCCTACTGCGGACCCTGCGCGCGGTCGGAAAGCGTCCGCCGCGTGAACGGGCCGAACTGCCCGGCATCGAGCGCTGCGCGGGCGCTCCGCATCAGGTCCAGGTAGTAATGCAGGTTGTGGATCGTGTTCAGGCGGGCGCCCAGGATCTCGTTGGCGCGATCGAGGTGATGCAGGTAAGCGCGGCTGAAGTTGCGGCACGTGTAGCAGCCACAGGCGTCGTCGAGGGGGCGCACGTCGTCCTTGTAGCGGCTGTTGCGGATCCGCACGTCGCCGAGGCGCGTGAAAAGATGGCCGTTGCGTGCGTTGCGCGTCGGCAGCACGCAATCGAACATGTCGACGCCAGCGGCGATGCCGGCCAGCAGGTCCGCCGGGGTGCCGACACCCATCAGGTAGCGCGGGCGGTCAGCGGGCAGGCGCGGCGTGGTGTGGCTCAGCACGCGCAGCATGTCTTCCTTCGGCTCGCCGACCGACAATCCTCCGATTGCGTAGCCGTCGAAGCCGATTTCGGTCAGCCCGGCCGACGATTCGTCGCGCAGGCGTTCGAACATCCCGCCCTGCACGATGCCGAACAGCGCGTTGCCGCTGGCGAGGCGATCGAATTCGTCGCGCGAGCGGCGCGCCCAGCGCAACGACAGCCGCATCGATTCCGCCGCTTCGCTTTCAGTCGCCGGCCGGTCATCGATCAGGTAAGGGGTGCACTCGTCGAAGATCATCGCGACGTCGGCATCGAGCGTGGTCTGGATGCGCATCGATTCCTCGGGGGTTAGCAGCAGCCGGTCGCCGTTCACCGGCGACTGGAAGCGCACGCCGTCCTCCCCTACCTTGCGCAACGCGCCCAGGGAGAAGACCTGGAAGCCGCCCGAGTCGGTCAGGATCGGTTTGTTCCAGCCCATGAATCGGTGCAGCCCGCCGTGCTTGCCGAGCACGTCGAGCCCCGGGCGAAGCCACAGATGAAACGTGTTGCCGAGAACGATCTGCGCGCCGAGCTCGTCCAGCTCGCGCGGCGTCATCGCCTTCACGGTGCCATAGGTGCCGACCGGCATGAAGACCGGCGTCTCGACCACGCCGTGCCTGAGCGTCAGACGGCCGCGGCGCGCTTCGCCTTCGGTGGCCAGGAGTTCGAAATGCGCGCTCATCCGGCGCGCTCCAGCAGCATCGCATCGCCGTACGAGAAGAAGCGGTAGCGCTGCGCGATCGCGTGCGCATAGGCGGTGCGGATTCTCTCCACGCCGGCAAAGGCGGACACCAGCATCAGCAGCGTCGACTTCGGCAGGTGAAAGTTCGTCACCAGTCGGTCGACGACGCGGAAGCGGAAGCCCGGCACGATGAAGAGATCCGTGTCGCGTGCGCCGGCCGTCACCGTGCCGTCGTGCGCGGCGGACTCCAGCGCGCGCAGGCTGGTCGTTCCCACCGCGGTCACGCGGCGGCCGTCGGCGCGCGCGTCGTTGACGGCACGGGCCGCTGCTGCGCCGATCTCGTACCACTCGCTGTGCATCCGGTGATCGCGGATGCGCTCGACCCTCACCGGCAGGAAGGTGCCGGCGCCGACGTGCAGCGTCACGTGTACGAGCTGCACGCCCTTCTTGCGCAGTCGCCCGAGCAGGTCTTCGGTGAAGTGCAGCCCCGCCGTCGGCGCGGCGACTGCGCCGGGCGATCTGGCATAAACGGTCTGGTACCGCGCCTCATCCGACGCATCGTCCATGTGCGCAATGTACGGCGGCAGCGGCACATGGCCCAGCCGGTCGAGCACCGCGCGGATGTCGTGGTCGAATTCCAGCTCGAAGAAGTCGTCGTTGCGGCCGCAGACCCTTGCTGCGACCGCGCCTTCCTCGCCGAACAGGAACTGCGTTCCGACCTTGGGTGTGTGGCTGGTGCGAACGAGCGCCAGCGCGCGGCGCGGCGCGGCGATGCGTTCGATCAGCACCTCGACCCGGCCGCCGCTGGGTTTGCGCCCGAGCAGGCGCGCCTTGATCACGCGCGTGTCGTTGAACACCAGCACTTCGCCGGAATCGATCAGCGATTCGATGTCGCCGAAGCGCAGATCGTGCAGCGCTGCCGGGCTCACGTGCAGCAGCCGGCTCGCCGCGCGATCGGGCAGCGGACGCTGCGCGATCAGTTCGGGCGGCAGCGCGTAGTCGAAGTCGGCGAGGGTGTATTCA
>JBAIYN010000375.1:0-12707 GCA_037915775.1 Burkholderiales bacterium
TGGTGCGGGCGCCAGCGGTGACCGTGGTGCGGGCGCCAGCGGCGATAAGGCCATTACTTACTAATACGTGAATTAGCGAGAAGGGCCTGCAGTCCCGGAGAGCTGCAAACCGCGAGCCTCCTCGCACACGACAGAAGAAGGGTTCGGCGCCTAGAAACCCTTCTCCAGACCGCCGGCCGAGAGCCGGCGGTTTTCTTTATGTCGACGCCGACCTATTCTTCCGCCCCAAAGGTCGGACGGGAGGAGAGACCACCGATGCGCAGCCATCGTCTGGCGTGCCTGATGCTCGTGTTCGTGTCGTTGGCCGCGTTGGCCGACGACGACGGACTCGGGTTGAGATTCATTGAGACCAAAGATCTCAAACTGATTTACTTTCCGGAAGCGGACCTACTCCCGCCGCTCGCGATCCGCACTTTCACCAATTCTCTCGCGTGGCAGCGCAGAACCTTTGACTGGAAGCCCACGGAGCCGACCACCGTCCTGCTCAAGGATTTTGCGGACTACGGCAACGCGGTTACCTGGGCAGCTCCGCGCAATACGGAGTTCTTCGAAATCGAGCCGCTGTCGTATGCATTCGAGAGCTTCCCTGCCAGCGAGCGCCTGTACTCATTGATGAATCACGAACTGATTCACGTGGTGCAGAGTGACATCGCAAACAGTGAGGACCGGCGTTGGCGCCGCTTCTTTCTCGGCAAGGTCTCAGCGCAGCCGCAGAACCCCGAGTCGCTGCTCTACGGTCTGCTGACGACGCCGCGGTTCAACCGGCCACGCTGGTGGGCCGAGGGCGGCGCCGTTTTCATGGAGACATGGATGGGCGGCGGTATCGGGCGGGCGCAGGGGGGCTATGACGAGATGGTGTTTCGCGCGATGGTTCGCGACAGCGCCCATTTTTATGACCCGCTGGGCCTGGAGTCGCTCGGGTCACGCACCGACTTTCAGTCCGGTGCCAATGCATACCTGTACGGCACGCGCTTCTTCAGCTGGCTCGCGTACACCTACTCGCCGCAGAAGGTCGTCGAATGGATCCGTCGCGACGAAGGCAGCCGTGGCAATTACGCTGATCAGTTCCAGCACGTGTTCGGGCTACCACTGAATACCGCCTGGCAAAACTGGATCGCCTTTGAACATGACTTCCAGAGACGCAACCTCGACAAGGTGCGGGAGCACCCGATCACGCCGTTTCAGGTGCTGACGCGGACGGCGCTGGGTTCGATTTCGCGCGTTGCCTACGATGAGTCCACCGCCACACTTTATGGAGCGTTCATCTACCCTGGTGTTGTCGCGCACATTGGCGCGCTGAACACGCGCGACGGAAGTCTGCAGCGGCTCGCGGACTTGAAGGGCGCAATGCTGTATCGCGTCACTTCGTTTGCCTTCGATCCGTCCTCCGGCACTGCCTTCTACACCAACTACAACCTCTCCTGGCGCGACCTGATGGCGGTCGACGTCAAAACCGGAGAGGAGCGGCTGCTTCTCAAGCGCGCGCGGATCGGCGAGATGGTCTTCGACCCGGCAGATCGCTCACTCGTCGGCGTGCGCCACAACCGCGGCCTAGCCAGCTTGGTGCGTATCCCCTACCCGTACCACGAGTGGCAACTGCTGCACACGTTCCCCTATGGGGTCGTGCCTTACGACCTCGACATTTCGTCGGATGGCCGTCGGCTGTCGGCCTCAATGAGCGACGTAGGGGGTGACCAGTACGTGCGGGTCTGGGACCTGGACAAGGTGCGAGCAGGGAACATGACGCCGTTGAGCGAGTTCCACTTCGGCCAATCGATTCCCGAGAGCTTCGTATTCAGCAAGGACGGGCGCTATCTCTATGGCAGCAGCTACTACACCGGTGTGTCGAACATCTTTCGCTATGAAGTCGCCACCGGGAACGTCGAGGCGGTCTCGAACGCTGAATCAGGTTTCTTCCGCCCTTTGCCGCTAGCAAACGGAAAGCTGCTTGTCCTCGCGTATACCAGCGACGGTTTCGTGCCGGCGATCATCGAGCCTAAACCGCTGAAGGACGTCAGTGCCATCGATTTTCTCGGCAACGAAGTGGCGACCAGGCAGCCAGTGGTCAAGACCTGGCAGGTCCCTCCGCCCAGCACAGTCGATGAGCAGAAGCTGATCGTCAATCAAGGCGAGTACTACCCGCCCGCCAACCTGGGTCCGGTGAATGGTTACCCTGTTCTGCAGGGCTACAAGAAGTACGTCGGCTTCGGCTACCGGTTGAACTTCGAGGACCCGATCCGCTTCGCCAAGTTGAGCATCACCGCGGCCTACACACCGACGACCAGCATTTCAAAAGATGAACGAGCCCACGTGCAGATTGACTACAGCTACCTGGACTGGAAAGCGAGCGTTTCATGGAACCGGTCTGATTTCTATGACCTGTTCGGGCCGACCATAAGGAGCCGGCGCGGCTTTGCTGCCAATGCGGAATACAACCGGCCGCTGATCTACGAAGAGCCGCGCACACTGGATTGGAAATCGAAGGTCGCGTTCTACAACAACCTCGACGCGTTGCCGGCGTCACAGAACATCGGCGCGACGCTTCCCCGCCTCGCCACGGCCGAGACCGGTCTCTACTTTTCGGAATTGCGCCGTTCGATAGGTGCCGTCGACGATGAAAAGGGATGGAAGTGGGAAGTCGTTGCGAATGCCAGCCAGGCCGGCGGAACGACCTACCCACAGCTGCGCGGATCGCTTGACTTCGGCATCGCGCTTCCCATCCACAATTCTTCGATCTGGCTGCGTAATGCCGCCGGCGCTGCAAGCGGTGACCGCACCAGCCCGTATACGAACTTCTACTTCGGGGGCTTCGGCAACAACTATGTCGATAGTCGCGCGGTGAAGCGGTACCGCGAATTCGACTCCTTCCCCGGCTTTGACATCGATGAAATCGGCGGCCGCAGCTTCACCCGCCACATGATCGAGTGGAACTTGCCCCCGGTCGGTTTCGAATCGATCGGGACGCCGGGCTTTCATCTGCGATGGCTGCGCCCGGCGATTTTTGCCAGTGCTCTCTGGACGGATCCGAGCGATTCAGCTTTGCGCAGCCGCTACGGCAACATCGGGACCCAGCTCGACCTGAGTTTCAACGTGCTGCACTATTACGACATGACGCTCTCGGCGGGGTACGCGGTCGGGTACCGGGGCGGGAGACGCGCAGGCGACGAGTGGATGGTCTCGCTGAAAATCATGTGACCGCGCGGGCACGACGGGATGCAGCCTGAGGCCCTGTTGCCCATTTTCGTGGGCCTGCTGCCGGTGGCGAGTTTCCTTGCCGCCCTGCTCTACCTCGACAGCTACAAGCTGGTCAAGCTGCGTGTCGTCGTCGCGGTCCTCGCGTTCGGTGCCACAGCTGCGGGCGTGACCTATATCGCGAACTCGTTGCTGACCGATTGGTGGGCGATCGACTTCAAGACGCTCACCCGCTACGTTGCGCCACCCCTCGAGGAGTTCTTCAAGGGCCTGGTGATCGTCGTACTGATCCGCACCCACCGGATCGGTTTCCTGATCGACGCTGCCATCTTCGGTTTCGCCGCCGGCACGGGGTTCGCGATGGTCGAGAACCTCTATTACCTCCATCTGTTTCCGCACGCCGGTCTCGGCATCTGGATCATTCGTGGTTTCGGCACCGCGATCATGCACGGGGGCGCGACCGCGATCTTCGCTGTGATGGGAGTCGCGCTCTCGGAACGCGCCCGCGGCACCGGCATGCGCGCACTTCTGCCCGGCTACCTGCTCGCTGTTACGCTGCATTCGGCGTTCAATCATTTCTTTCTGTCACCGCTGCTGTCGACGGTCGGCATCCTGCTGGTGTTGCCGCCGATTCTGTATGCGGTATTCCAGCGCAGCGAACGAGCCGTCGGCGACTGGCTCGGAGCGGGCTTTGACACCGACACCGAAATGCTGGAGCTGATCAACTCGGACCGCTTCTCGGACTCGCCCATCGGGCAGTACCTGCATTCGTTGAAGGACAAGTTCGAGGGCCCGGTCGTCGCCGACATCTTCTGCTACCTGCAGCTGCACACCGAACTGGCGCTGCGCGCGAAGGGCATCCTGCTGCTGCGCGAGAGCGGATTCGACGCACCGATGGACGAAGCGACGGCCGGCAAGTTCGCCGAACTGCGCTACCTGCGCCAGAGCATCGGCCGCACCGGCCTGCTCGCCCTGCATCAGAAGCTGCGAATGAGCCACAAGGATCTGTGGCAGATCTATTCGGTGGCGAAGTGAGCCGAGCGCGCGCCCGTCAGGCCGCGACCTCGATCAGCGTGCCGTCGGCGTCGACCAGCGCCGTCATGATCGGCTTGTCGTCGCGGATCGCGCGCAGCACCTGCGCGTAGCGGCGCACCTGCGCGTCATAGGCGGCCCGCTCGGCCGGCGTGACGCTCCACTTGAAGTCGACGATCCAAAGCGCGTCGTCGTGCTCGACGAGGCGGTCGATGCGCAGCAGTTCGCCGTCCGGAGCCACCAGATCGAGCTCGGCTTCCGTCCCGGCCGAGAAGAACTGCGGCAGCCGGTCGCGCACCCGCGCTGCGGCGGCTGCGATGCGTTCGGATTGGATCCGGGTCAGTTCGTGTTCGTGCGCGATCGCGTCGAGCGCCTGGTCGCCGCGTTCCAGCAATGCATGCCAGGCCCGGCCCAGCCGCTGCGGCGCGCTGTCCTGCTCTTCGGCCAATCGCGCTCCGGTCGGCAACGGCGCGGGCAGGAAGTCGCGCACCGCGCGTGCGGCCACGCCCTCGACGCGCCGCTGCGGCGGTGCCGCGCCCGTCGACAGCGGCTGTGCGCGCGCCAGCCGGGCGTACCAGGTGTCGTCCAGCGTCCCCTTCGCGGGCGCCGCGCCCGACACGATCAGCACCTGCCGTGCGCGCGTCGCGGCGACGTAGAGCAGGTTCCAGTCCTCCTGCGTGCGCTGCGCATCGTCTTCGGCGAACCACGCAGCCCGCGCCTCGTCTCGCGCCAGTTCACCCCGTGCAACCACGGAGATATGCGTCGGCGCGGGCGCTTGCGGCGGCCAAGCGAGCAAAACGCTCTCCGCGTCCGCGGTCGGCCGCACATGAGCGTCGGCCAGCACCACGATCTCGGCCTCGAGTCCCTTGGCGCCGTGGATCGTCATCACCCGCACCGCGTCGCCGCTCGCAGCGGCGCCCTCGTCGGGCGCTTCCTCCGCCGCGCCGCGCTTCAGCCCCGCGAGCTCGTCGATGAAGCGCGGCAGGCTCGGGTAGCGCCCGGCGTCCAGCGCCAGCGCCAGCTCGACGAACGCGTCCAGATTCGCCTGCACCTGCGCGTGCAGCGCGGCCGGCACGACTGCCGCGTAGCGCCGGCGCACGTCGCCTTCGTGATAGATGCGGTCGAGCAGGTCGTGCACGGGCAGCACGCCGGCGAGCTCGAGCCAGCGCTGCAGGAGCCGCCGTGCTTGCACCAGGTGCGCCGATGCCGACTCGCCCAGCGACTGCAATCGCAGCCACCAGCACGCCCCGGGTGCCGACGCGAGCTGGATCAGGTCCTCGTCACCGCAGCCGAAGATCGGCGAGCGCAGCGCATGCGCGAGCTTCAGGTCGGCGAACGGCGCGCACAGGAAGCCGAGCAGCGCGGTGATGTCGTCGGCCTCGAGCGTGGCCAGCAGGCCGCCGCGCCGATCGCTGACGAAGGGAACTGCCGCCGCGCGGAGCGCACGTTCGTACTCCGCAAGATGCGTTCGGCGCCGCACCAGCACCAGCACGTCCGACCAGCGCGCTGCCCGCTCGCCGCCGTCCTTCTCGCGCACGCGCAGCGCCGCCTGCCAGTGCGTGATCTCGTTGGCGATGACGCGACCCTCGCGGTACCGCGTGTCGCTGTCGCGCTCGGCGCGCGGCGTGGTCAGCACGTCGCGCAGCTCGAGGTCCTGCGGGTCGCGCGCGAGCGCAGCCCGCGGTTCGGCAAGCGGCAGCAACACGAATGCACCCGCAGACTGCGCGCGCGTGCTCTGCGGCTGGTAGAGCGGATTCGCCCCGGGCAGAACGACGTTCAGCACGTCGATCACCGCCTGCGCGTTGCGCCGCGTGACGTTGGTGCGCAGGTGCGCTGCGCCGTAGTCGCGCCGCAGCAGATCGACCGCCGCGTCGAACACGCGCGGCTCGGCTCGGCGGAAGCGGTAGATCGACTGCTTGGGGTCGCCGACGATGAACACGGTCGGGCGCCCCCCGGTTTCGTCGTACGCCGCCAGCCACGACCGCAACACCTGCCACTGCAGTGGATTCGTGTCCTGGAACTCGTCGAGCAGCAGGTGGTGATAGCGCGCGTCGAGACGTGCCTGCATGTACGCGGCGTGGTCCGGATCGCCCAGCAGCCGGTGCGCGTGCCATTCGAGATCGGTGAAATCGACCGCCTGTTGCCGGTCCTTCAGCCGCTGGTATGCGCCGATCAGCAGGCGCCCGCAGGCGAACGCAGCCTCGTTCAGCCTCAGCGCGCGCCAGGTGCGGTGCGCGGTGTGTATGCGTTCAAGACGCGCCAGGACGTTCGCGTGCGCGCTCTCGTAGCGAGGGGCGTCGACCTTTCTGCCGATGCGCTCCGGCAGCAGCACGTCGCGCGGCGTGTCCTCTCGCGTCAGCACGATCAGGCGCGCGGCGCCGAAGTCGCGCGCGGGGTCGTTCGGGCGGGCGGCAAGCCAGGCGCGCGCGGAATCGATCGCCGCCGCGATCTTCACGCCCGGTTGCGCGATCGCGCTCCACGCGTCGAGAAGCAGCCGCAGGTCCTCGACAAATTCGGGCGCGCGGACCTGAACCCGCGGATCGTCGTCGCCGCCGGCGCGCAACGGCGCCAGCGCGCGCGCCACCGCGGCATCCTCGTCTTCGCCGGCATAGCACCACCACTCCGCGCGCTTGTGCAGCAGCTGCTCGACCAGCCGGCGCGCCACGACCTCCCCGACGTCGTCGATCAGCGCCTCCCATGCGGCGCGCTCCACCGCGTACTTCGGTCGCACCAGTTGCGCGCTGAAATGCAGCCAGGCATCGGCGCGCACGCGGTCGGACGTCTCCAGCAGCGTGGGCGCATACGGCACGCCGGCACCGAGCGGAGCGCGCGCGATAAGCTGCCAGAACCAGCCATGAAAGGTCTCGATCGTCAGCGGCACGCGCGCGGTCAAGACCCGCTCGTACAGGTTGCGCGCGGCACCGAGTGCCGCGCGTGCGTCCGCCGCGTCGAGCCCGCGCTCATGAAGGAAATCGACGACCTCCGCGTCCCCGCATTGCGCCAGGTACTGCAGGTCCGCAAGCAGCCGCGTGCGCATCTCCTGCGCGGCGCGGCGCGTGAACGTGATCGCGAGGATCTCGCCCGGCGCCGCACCGGCGAGCAGCAGGCGCACGATACGGCCGACCAGCAGCCAGGTCTTGCCGCTGCCCGCGCACGCCTCGACCACGACGCTGGCGCGCGGATCGCAGGCGCGGCGCGTAAACGTCTGCGAATCGATCGGCTGGTCGTCGGCGAGGTAGTCGCTCATGTTGCCCCTCCGCACCTACGGCGCGGCGTTCCCAAGGCGGGGCGAGCCATCTTGGGGCGGCCCGGCAATGGCTCCCGCCTCGCGTTCGGCGTCGGGCCAGTGATCGCGCCGGCACAGGCCGCGCATCTCGCAGTATTCGCACACCGCCGCGGCGCCGTGCGCGGGCAGCGGCGCGCCGGACGCGATGCGATCGAGGTCGTCGCGCAATCTGCGGGCGACGCGCTCGACGAGCGCCTCGAAGGGCTGCGGCGGCGTGACGAGACGCACGCCGGCGTCGTCCTCCCTCGCTCGCTCGAAGCTCAGGTACGCGGCCGCGGCAGGCCGCGCCAGCAGCAGGCCGTAGAACGGCAACTGCACGTCCTCGCCGGCTTCCTTCAGCGCGGCCTTCAGATCGTCGGCGCGGCGGGCCTTGTAGTCGAGCACGCGCAAGCCGCCGTCGGCCTGCGCGTCGACGCGGTCGATGCGGCCGGTGAGTTCGATCTCGCGGCCGTTGCGCAGCGTCCAGCGCTGCGCGTGCGTCTGCTCGGCCGCCTGCCAGCGCCAGCCGTCGCGCGCGCACTCGCGCAGCCAATCGATGTAGCCCGCAACCAGGCCATCGAAGCGGCGCTGAAACGCCAGCAGCGCCGGCGCCCGCTCGAGCTGCGGCTCGAACACCGCACGCGCATGCGCGCGCAGGCTGCCCGCGAGTTCGGCCGCGTCCAAAGCGCCGAAGTCCGCGCCGCCCCATTCGACATGGAACCGGCGCAGCACCTCGTGCAGCGCCTCGCCGAAGTCGCGCTTGTCCGGCAACTCGACCACGTCCTCGAGCTCGGCCAGGTTCAGCATCCGGCGCGCGTAGAACTGGTACGCGCACTGCACCAGGCTCTGCGCGCTGCTCGCCGTGACGGACGGCGGCAGCAACTGCGGCGCCGCGGGCGCCGGTCGGATCTGCGCGCCGGCTTCGACGACGAATTCCTCGTTCGCCGCGTCCCGCGTCAGATCGTCTCCGACCGCGCGTTCGACAACGAACTGCAGTCGCGCGAGCAACGTCGACAGCGGATTCGGCTCATCGCCGCGTTGCGTGCGCCAGGTCGCTGCGACGCGCGGCACCGTCGCCAGCAGCGACGCCAGTTGCGCGCCCTGTCGATGCAGTTCAGTGTCCGCGGTGGACAGTCCCAGTTCGGCGCGCACCGCATTTGACATGAAGAGCGCCTCGTCAGGCACCGTCGGCAGGTGCAGCGCGTCGGCACCGATCAGCAGGGCGGCATCGAACGGGCGCAGATGCGCTGCAGCCAGCGACACCATCGCCACCGGCGAGTCGATCTGCCGGTCGATGAACGAAATCTCCTCGAATCGCTCGGCCAGCAGCGCGCGGAAGTCCGCCAGGGTGGCGCTGCCGGAAATGGATGCCAGTTCGCCCTCCAGCGCATCGAGTTCGCGCAGCACTTCGCGTCCGACGGGGTCCCGATTCAACCCCTCGCGCATGCCGAGCGCGGTCAACGCGGCACCCAGTGCGCGAGCGTGCCCGGCCAGCGTTGCCCCCGGACGTTGCGCAAGGCGCGCCTGGGCATCGATCAACTGGATCAGGTCGTCCGCGCCTTTCCCGTCGATCGCTTCACTTGCGGCAAGCATTGCGAGCGCGTGCCGGATCGCGCGTACGCCCTGCAGCGTGCCGCCGGCGCGGATCGCACGTTCGATCAGCGTGACCTCGTGAGCCTTGTCCGCCCGACCGGCCAGCGTGAACGGCGATTTCAGCCAGTCGATCAGGTCGCGCCAGTAGAGGTCGTCGATGACCAGGTCGTACCAGCGCATGACCGCGGCCGCGGCACTCGTCGTCGATAGTTTCCAGCCGGTCTCGTCCTGCACGTTCACCAGCGCGCGCTCGAGCAGCGCGCGCGCCCGGCGCGCGCACAGACGATCGAGCGCGACCAGCGCAATCGTCCCGACGCCGTCGCGCCGCCAGTCGATTACCTGCCGCGCCACTGCGGCGGCCTCGTCTTCGAGCGAACGCGCTTGCACGATGGTCAACGGAGTTGCCACGCGGTCGACGCGCGCGGCGCGTTCCGCCAGCGGCGTGGTCGGCTCGGCTCCGTTCAGTTCGGGCCACGCCGCAGCGAGGACGGGTCGCGCGCGCAGTGCGGCGGCCGTATCGGCGGCGAGCAGCAGCACCGGCGCACGCTCCGCGTACCGGTGCAGGAACGCCTTCTGCCAGGGTTGCAGCGCGTCTGCCGCCGTAAAGACCAGCGGTGCGGAAGCGGCACTTGCGCGCGCATCGAGCTCGCGCAGGGCGTGCGCCGCGCTGGTGTCGGCCCGGCGCGTGCGCCACAACTGCAGCACCAGTTGCGCCTGCGGCTCAAGTGCGCGCGCGGCACGGACGCGGAAGTGGCGCGCCAGGGTTGCTTCGAGGCGGCCGGCGAATGCGGCCTCATTGTCGGCGGCGGCCCACGTCAGCTCTTCCGCAAGCTGCGCCACCGCGCGCGCAAGCGCCCACAATGCCGCCGGCTGCGTGCCGAAGGAATTGCGTACCCAGGCATTGCCGCGCAGAGCCACAAACAATTCCGCCCGGGCGGCCACGCCGTCCTGCAGTGGCTGCGCGAGCCACGCGCCGAGCGGCACAATGCGCGGCGGAATGAACGCCTGCCCCCGCAGCATGTCGCGCAGTGAGGCGCGCGCCAGCGCAACGTATGCCCCGGCCGGCACGATCCATGTGACTGCCTGCAGACGGTCTGGCGGACAGCCTCGGCGTGCCGCGAAATCGCAGACCGCGCGCGCGGCCGCCGGCCAATACCCGGTATCCGCGGCGACCGGCAGGTGCTCGAACATGACACGATTGTATGAATCCGCCCGCGACTTCACGCAAAGCGCCGCTGCGGTGTTAACATGCGCCCTATCTCAAGCTGGCCGAACCAAGCTTCCGGGTGTCGCGCGGGCTTGCCTGAATCGCTCCAAGTCCCCATATTTCTCCCTGTTTCCGCGCGCCATGCCAGGCGCCGAGAGGACATGCAATGAGCCAGGACATCAAGTACATCAGCGATGCCAGTTTCGAGTCGGACGTGCTCAAGTCCGACCGCCCGGTGCTGGTCGATTATTGGGCCGAATGGTGCGGACCGTGCCGGATGATCGCGCCGATTCTCGATGAGGTCGCCGGCGACTACAAAGGCAAGCTGACGGTGGCCAAGCTGAACGTCGACGAGAACCAGGCGGTCCCCGCCAAGTACGGCATCCGCGGAATTCCGACGCTGATGCTTTTCAAGAACGGCGCCGTGGTCGGCACCAAGGTCGGCGCCCTGTCGAAATCGCAGTTGACCGCTTTCATCGACAGCAACATCTAGGGGACGTCGGCGCCCGGCGCCGACTCCTCGTTTCCCCGCGGGCGCCCCGCCAGGTCAAAGGCGCCCCACCAACTCCCTCCGATAACCATGCAACTGTCCGAACTCAAAGCACTGCACGTGTCGCAACTGCTCGACATGGCGGGCACGCTCGAAATCGACAACGCCAACCGGATGCGCAAGCAGGAACTGATGTTTGCGATCCTGAAGAAGCGCGCCAAGGGCGGCGAGCAGATCTTCGGCGACGGGACGCTCGAGGTACTTCCCGACGGCTTCGGCTTCCTGCGTTCGCCTGAGACCTCGTACCTCGCATCGACCGACGACATCTATATCTCGCCCTCGCAGATCCGCCGCTTCAACCTGCACACCGGCGACTCGATCGAAGGCGAAGTCCGGACACCGAAGGACGGCGAGCGCTACTTCGCGCTGGTCAAGGTCGACAAGGTCAATGGCCAGCCGCCGGAGTCGACCAAGCACCGCATCCTGTTCGAGAACCTGACGCCGCTGTTCCCCAACGATCCGCTGAAGCTCGAGCGCGAGATCAAGGCGGAGGAGAACATCACGGGCCGGCTGATCGACATCATTGCGCCGATCGGCAAGGGCCAGCGCGGGTTGCTGGTGTCGTCACCCAAGTCGGGCAAGACGGTGCTGATGCAGCACGTCGCGCACGCGATTGCGGCCAATTACCCGGACGTGGTGCTGATCGTGCTGCTGATCGACGAGCGGCCGGAGGAAGTGACGGAGATGCAGCGCACGGTGCGCGGCGAGGTGGTCGCGTCGACCTTCGACGAGCCGGCCGCGCGGCACGTGCAGGTGGCCGAGATGGTCATCGAGAAGGCCAAGCGGCTGGCGGAGAGCAAGAAGGACGTGGTGATCCTGCTCGACTCGATCACGCGCCTGGCGCGCGCCTACAACACGGTGGTGCCGGCGTCGGGCAAGGTGCTCACGGGCGGCGTGGACGCCAACGCACTGCAGCGGCCGAAGCGCTTCTTCGGCGCCGCACGCAACATCGAGGAAGGCGGGTCGCTGACGATCATCGCCACCGCGCTGATCGACACCGGCTCGCGGATGGACGACGTGATCTACGAGGAGTTCAAGGGCACCGGCAACATGGAGATTCATCTCGAGCGCCGGCTGGCCGAAAAGCGCGTCTACCCGGCGATCAACGTCAACCGCTCGGGCACGCGCAAGGAAGAACTGCTGCTGAAGCCGGAGATCCTGCAGAAGGTCTGGATCCTGCGGAAGCTTCTGTACGGCATGGACGAGATCGAGGCGATGGAGTTCCTGCTCGACAAGATGCGGCAGACCAAGAGCAACGCAGAGTTCTTCGAGATGATGCGGCGAGGGGGGTGAGCACGGAGCCTTCCGCTCATGCCCTGCGGCATGAGCGGCCGTGCGAACGGGCTTTCGCCTGCGAGCGAAAGCCCTGGAGAGATCTCCGCAGTCCGAGCCTCGATCAGTCGCCGTGCGAACCGCCCGATTCGAGGTTTGCCCGGGATCGGCAAATCCCGGATAATTCGTCGTTTTCCCGGCCCGGCACGTGGCCTGATCGAGATTCAGGCTGGCGACCGCAATGAAAGAGGACACATGAAATCCGGCATCCACCCCGAATATCGCGAGGTCGTCTTCGTCGACGTCTCGAACGACTTCAAGTTCATCACGCGCTCCACTGTCCAGACCAAGGAAAAGATCACCTTCGAGGGCAAGGAGTATCCGGTCGTCAAGCTGGAGACCTCGTCGGAATCACATCCTTTCTATACTGGTGCACAGACGCGCATCGTCGAAACCGGCCGGGTCGAGAAGTTCCGTCAGAAGTTCGCTGCCAAGACCGAGCAGGTGAACGCCGCAGCCGCGCAGGCGAGCGCCGCTGCCAAGGCACGCAGGAAGTAGACCAACCGGGAGCGCACCGAAAGCATCGACAAAGGCAG
>JBAIYN010000675.1:0-16424 GCA_037915775.1 Burkholderiales bacterium
CGTCGAGGAGGCGCGCTGGCTGGAAGCGCAAGGCGTCGACGCGATCATCGCCCAGGGCGTGGAAGCCGGCGGGCATCGCGGCATGTTCCTGTCGAACGACCTGACGACGCAGATGGGCACCTTCGCACTGCTGCCGCAGGTCGTGCGCGCGGTGCGCACGCCGGTGATCGCCGCCGGCGGCATCGCCGATGCGCGCGGCGTGGCCGCGGCGCTGGCGCTTGGCGCCGCCGGCGTGCAGGTCGGCACCGCCTACCTGCTGTGCCCGGAAGCGACCACGAGCGCATTGCACCGCGCCGCGCTCAAGAGCGATGCGGCCCGCCACACCACACTGACCAACATCTTCAGCGGCCGGCCGGCGCGCGGCATCGTGAACCGCGTGATGCGCGAATTGGGCCCGATCAGTTCCGCCGCGCCGGCGTTCCCACTCGCGTCCGACGCGCTGGCCCCGCTGCGCGCGAAGGCCGAAAGCCGCGGCAGCGGCGACTTCTCTCCGCTCTGGTCGGGCGAGAACGCGACCGGCTGCCGGGAAGTGCCGGCGGCGCAGCTGACGCGCGAACTCGCGGCCGGACTTTCCTGAGCCGACGAGCCGGGCCACGGCGCTGCGGCGCAGGTCGCGCGGCACGCCCGATAGAATCGCGCACCATCGACCTGAATCGTCATGCGCCAGTACGAAGACTTCATGCGCCATGTGTTCGAGCATGGCGTCGAGAAACGCGATCGCACCGGCACCGGCACGCGATCGGTGTTCGGCTACCAGATGCGTTTCCCGCTGCGCCAAGGCTTCCCGCTGGTCACGACCAAGAAGCTGCACATGCGCTCGATCATCCACGAGCTGCTGTGGTTCCTGTCGGGCGACTCGAACATCCGCTACCTGCACGAGAACAACGTCACGATCTGGGACGAATGGGCGCGCCCCGACGGCGACCTCGGACCCGTCTACGGCGTGCAATGGCGCTCGTGGCCGACGCCCGATGGCGGGCACATCGACCAGATCGCGCAGGTGCTCGAGCAGATCCGCGGCAACCCGGACTCGCGCCGGCTGATCGTGTCGGCGTGGAATGTCAGCGACATCCCGAAGATGGCACTGCCGCCGTGCCACCTGCTGTTCCAGTTCTACGTCGCCAACGGGCAGCTGTCGTGCCAGCTTTACCAGCGTTCGTGCGACATCTTTCTCGGCGTGCCGTTCAACATAGCCTCGTACGCACTGCTCACCCACATGGTCGCGCAACAGTGCGATCTGGACGTCGGCGACTTCATCTGGGTCGGCGGCGACTGCCATATCTACAGCAATCACTTCGACCAGGTGCGCGAGCAGCTCGCACGATCGCCGAGGCCGTATCCGCGGCTCGTCATTCGCCGCAAGCCGGCGTCGTTGTTCGACTATCGCTACGAGGACTTCGAATTCGTCGGCTACGAGCCGCATCCGCACATCAAGGCGCCGGTCGCGGTCTGACTGCGGCCGGGACTCGAGCGTGATCCGCGGAAGAGCCCTGCTCGGATTGACCGCCCTGACGCTGATCTGGGGCGTGAACTGGCCGATCATGAAATTCTCGCTGCGCGAGCTGTCGCCGCTGTTCTTCCGCGCGCTGACGATGAGCGGCGGCGCGCTGCTGCTGGCGCTGTTCTACAGCGCGCGCGGCACCGACTTCCGGCTGCCGCGCACGACCTGGCTGCCGGTCGTGTGGCTCGCGGCTCCGAACATCTTCGGCTGGCACCTGTTCTCGATCCTCGGCGTGCAGGAGCTCGCGTCCGGGCGCGCCGCGATCCTGGGATTCACGATGCCGATCTGGACCACGGTGCTGGCGATCGCGTTCTTCAACGAGCGGCTGACCGGCCGCGTCGCATTCAGCGCGGCATGCGCGCTGGCGGCGGTCGGGCTGCTGCTGATGCATGAACTGACCGCGCTGGCGGGCAAGCCGCGCGGCGTGCTGTGGATGCAGATCGCGGCGTTCTGCTGGGCGCTTGGCACGATCCTGATGCGCCGCACGCGGCTGCCGCTGCCGACGACGGTGATCACGGTGTGGATGATGGGGCTGTCGGCGGTCGCATTCTGGCTGGTCGCGGCGCTGGCCGAGCCCTGGCCGTCATGGCAATTCTCGCCGCTGATGTGGGCGGCGCTCGCGTGGGGCGCGGCGATCAACTACGGTGTCGCGCAGATCTTCTGGTTCGGACTGGCGCGCGAGCTGCCGCCGACGGCGAGCGCGTTTTCCATCATGGCCGTGCCGATCATCGGTATCCTCGCCGCGATTCCCCTCGTGGGCGAATTGCCGCGCTGGCAGGATTTCGCAGCGGCGCTGTTCGTGATCGCCGCGATCGCCGGCGCCCTGCTCGGACGTCCCAGATGACTTCGCCGCGCCTGTCCCTGATCGCCGCCGTCGCGCGCAACGGCGTGATCGGCCGCGACGGCAGGATCCCGTGGCATCTGCCGGGCGACCTGCCGCGCTTCAAGCGCATCACGATGGGTCACCCGGTGATCATGGGGCGCAGGACCTGGGAATCGCTCGGCAAGCCGTTGCCGGGCCGGCGCAACATCGTGATCTCGCGCTCGCCGGGGCTGAAGCCGGACGGCGCCGAGGTCTTCGCATCGCTCGCCGCAGCGCTAGAAGCCTGCGCGGGGGCGGACGAAGTCTTCGTGATCGGCGGCACCGAGGCCTATCGCGAGGCGCTGCCGCGCGCCGACCGCCTGCTGCTGACCGAGATCGACGCCGACATCGAAGGCGACGCCCGGTTTCCGCCGTTCGACCGCCGCGGCTGGCGCGAGACCGGGCGTGAATTCCACCCCGCAAATCAGGATAATCCGCTGCCGTTTGCCTACGTCGACTACGAACGCGTAGCGGCATAGGTCTTCAATGGGGGAAAACAGAATGTCGCACGGCCACTTCCACGTGCATGGCCCGCACGACCATCAGATCGAGCACGCCGCGCAGCACGCCGACACCGATCCTTTCGCCGGCCGCATCGCGGTGATGACCGCGATCCTCGCCACCGTCGGCGCGCTGATGTCGTACGCGGGCGGCGCCACGCAGGCGAACGCCGGTCTGTACAAGAACAACGCCGCCATCAAGAAGACCGAGGCGTCGAACCAGTGGAACTACTACCAGGCCAAGAGCAGCAAGCAGAACCTGGCCGAACTCGCGCTCGCGCTGACGACCACGCCGGACAAGCAGGAGTTCTACAAGCAGGAGGTCGCGCGCTACGACAAGGAGAAGAAGGAGATCAAGGTCGTCGCCGACAAGCTCGAGGCGGAGGCGAAGGACTGGGACCAGAAGAGCGACGCCGAACTGCACCTGCATCATCGCTGGGCGCAGGCGACCACCGCGCTGCAGATCGCGATCGCGCTGTCGGCGATCGCGCTGCTCACGCGCCGCGACTGGCTGGTCTGGGGCGTCTACGGGGTCGCGGGACTGGGCGCGGTGCTCGGCGGGATGGCGCTGGCGCACGTCTGATTGCGGGTCAGCGCAGCCGATTGCGCCGAGCCGCGTGCAGCAGTTCGCGCGCCGGGTCGATCGCATTGCCCAGGTCGCGCTCGATCGGCTCCGGTTCGCCTTCGATCTGAGCGGCGATGCGCTCGGCCGCCAGCGAGGCGAGCGACAGCCCGCGCGAGCCGAGCGCGTAGCTTGCGAACAGCCCGGGCTGGCGCGGGAGATCGAGCGGATGCGCTCCGCGCAGTCGCGCCGCCATTGCGCGCATGGCTTCGGCATCGGCGACGGCGCCCGCGCACGGCAGTCGGTCGCGCGCAACGCAACGCAATGCATCGAACGCGCCCACCGCTTTCACGGCCGGTGGCACGGCGAGCAGGCGCGGCAGGCGCGCCAGGTTGCTGGCCAGCGCACGCGAATCGTCGAGCGCGGCGATCGCCTCATCGCCCGGCATCGAGGTCTCGTACGTGGCACCGACGCCGGACCAGCCATCGGGTCCTTGCAGCAGATAGCCGTCGCCGGTGAGGCCGGCGCGCAATGACGCGAGCGCGGCCGGTTCGATCTGCGTGATCCGCCCGCGCACCGGCGCGACCGCGGTGGAGCCGCGCAGCAGGCGCGGCGCATCGAGCGCGTTCGCCACCACCACGACCGGCGCAGAACCGAGTGCGCGACCGTCTGGCGCGCGCGCCAGCCACCCGTCGCCGTCACGTTCGAGCCGGTCGATGCCTTCCCCGCAGCGAAGCGATATCGACGGCGGCACGAGCGCCTGCGCACACCATGTCGCCGCCGAGACCAGCGCCCCGCCGGAAAACCACCAGCCGCCGCGCTGCGGGCGAACGCCGACGAGGGACTCGGCTTCGTCGGCGTCGATCCAGCGCACGAACTGCGGCGGCCAGCGGTCGTCCGCCGCCCAGGCGCGCCACGCCGCCGCTTCTTCCGCATCGCGAGCCTGCCGGAACACGCCGCCCGCCCGCCACAGCATGCCCTCGCCGCCGCCGGCGGCGAGCGCTTTCAGCGCACGGAGGCTCGCGAAGAACCCCGCGCGGGTCAGCCGCGCGAGCACGCTGTCGTCGGCCGTGATCTGCGGATACAGCAGCCCCCACGGCAAGCCCGATGCGCGCGCTGCGGGCGCGCGCTCGCGCTCGCTCACGTGGACGTGCCAGCCGCGCCGCGCCAGTGCATGCGCGGCGGTCGTGCCCGCCAGCCCGGCGCCGACCACAATCGCGCTGCGCTCGCCGCGATATGGCGCGGGCGGCTCATGCCGCCGCACGCGCCAGCGCGGCGCAAAGCGCCCCGCGAGCATCTGACGCTTGTGCCCGAAGCTGGCGCGCAACTGCAGTTCGAATCCGGCCGCCGTCAACGCGTCGCGCACCGCGCGCGCGGCGCACCACGTGGCGAGCGTCGCGCCGGCACGCGCGAGTCGCGCAAGCGCCTTCAGCAGCGGCGCCTCCCACATCTGCGGATTGCGGTCCGGCGCGAAACCGTCGAGGAAGAACGCATCGGCGCCGCACGCAAGCTGCGGCACGATCTCGCGCGCGTCGCCCAGCGCCAGCGTCAGCGCCACCGCGCCGCCTTCGAACTCGCAGCGGTGCAGTCCGGGCAGCGGCAGCGGCCACGCGTCGGCAAGTCGGCCCGCCAGGCCGCTCAGACCGGGCGGCGCATGCGCGCGCAGCGCGTCCGCGGCGAGCGGATGCAGTTCGACAGAAACGAAATGCAGACGATGCGGCCGGCGCGGATCGTCACGCCATGCCTGCCAAGCCGCGAGGAAATTGGTGCCGAGTCCGAACCCGGTCTCGACGATCACGAACTGCCCGGCATCGGCCCAGCGCGCCGGCAGTTCGTTGCCGCCGAGGAAGACGTGCCGCGCCTGCCCCAGCGCGCCGTCGCGGCTCGCGTAGACATCGCCGTAGCGCGCGCTGAATGCGGCGCCGGTTGCGTCGAAGTCCAGCGGTTCGATCTGCAGCGGCATCGCCGCCGATTATCGACGCAGCGCGACGATCCGCCCTGCCGTCGCGCCCTCGCGCGCGGCCGCGATCCCTCGCGGGTCGGATGCGCTCAGGCCAGCGCAGGCTCGGCCGCGTGCATCCTCGAGCCAGCCGCAGCCCGCATCGCCGGACCTGGCGGCCGCACCGGCCTCGACGCATCCTCGTGCGACACGACTCGATCACGCAATGCCGCCACGTCGAGCAGCCGGATCGATTTCTGATCGACCCGGATCAGCCCGGCCGAAGCCAGCGCCGACAGCGTGCGGCTGACGGTCTCCAGCTTGATGCCGAGATAGCTGCCGATTTCCTGGCGCGACATCTTCAGCAGGTAGGACGTTCGGGAATAGCCAAGGCGACCGAACTTGTCGGCAAGCTGCAGCAGGAACGCGGCAACGCGCGCCTCGGCGCTGAACGACCCGAGCAGCAGCATCATGTCCTGCTGCCGCCTCATCTCGCGACTGAAGATGAAGTGCAGCAGCCGTTCGGCAACCCCGCCCGCGCCGGCCAGCGACGCCAGGCGATCCAGCGAGACGACGGCGACCAGGCTGGTGTCGAGCGCCCTCGTTTCGGTCCGGTAGCGCTGGTCGCTGGCGCCGTCCAGACCGATCGCGTCACCGCGCATCGGAAACGCCATGATCTGTTCGACCCCATTCGCCTCGATGCGCACCGTCTTGAAGAATCCGGCGCGCACGATGTAGATCGCGTCGAACCGGTCACCGGCGCGATAGAGGGTTTCGCCCGCCCTGACCCGCCGCACCGGAAACTTCACGTTCGCGATGCCGGCTTCGATCGCGGACGGCGCGCCGATGTCGGTGGCGAGCTCCGCAAACCGCACCGGCGCCAGAATCGGCGCGTCAACCGGGACGTGGCCTTCGGAAGCCGACATCGACGCGGCGCGCGATGAAGATATGGATTCGTCCTGCATGACACCGTTCACGGCTGCATCAAACATCACATTCCTCCTGCTGGGGAGCCTGCGCCCTGCGAGCCGAGCCAGCTGCGCAGGAGGCCGGGCAACTGCCCGATTTCGTTCGACTTGTCCAGGAATCTTTCCGCGCCAGCCGTCAGGCTCGCCCGGCGATACTGCTCGGTGCAGAAATTGCTGATCACGATCACGCGCACATCGGGACGCTGCGCTTTGACGCGGGCCAGGACATCCAGTCCGCTGCCGTCGCCGAGTTGCAGGTCCAGCAGCATCACGTCCATGTCGATTTGGGCAAATTGGTCCAGCGCCGCGCGCATGGAATCAGCTTCGCCCACGACGGCGACGCCGGGAATCCCGCGCACGAGCGCCACCAGTCTTTTCCTGACTTCCGCCGCGTCATCGACGACGAAGACGTTCATTCCCTCTTCCACCGTCATCTCCACACCGTCACTATGGACGCGCATACGCGCGATTCCCATCGGCGTCGGCTGATCGCGCATTCGGGGCAGTGGAAGTCCGAGCGTAGGAATATTCCTAGGCATGTCGGAAACCGCCTTCCTGGCCAGCCGCGCTGCCCAGTGCGTCGCTCAGCAGCCTGAGGTTCGGCCCGACCGGCACCGGGTCATCGGTGGCCATCGCGGCGCAGAAGCCCCACCAGCTTCGTTCCTGCAATGCACGCAGCAGCGACAGCAGCGATATGAATTTCATGGCGACCTCCCGGCAACGGTCCGCTCGTATCGACAACGCAGGAATGCATCGAAGAGAAAGCACGCATTCGCTGCATTCGATGCAGCGCCGCCACTGTGCGCGCGTGCGCAGCCTGCTGCCATCGGCATCGGCTGAATCCGGACTCAGCCGATGCCGGCCGCCGTTACAGGAAAATGCCGACGCCGCTCGGATTTCTTACCGGGGCAGGTCGGGCGAGTCGATCAGGTGGTGAGTGAGCGCGTAGCGGACCAGATCCGCGAGCGACTCCGCGTTCATCTTCTCCAGGATGCGCGTCTTGTGCGTGCTCACCGTCTTCACGCTCAGGTGCAGGCGCTGCGCGATATCGGTGATCGACGCGCCTTCGGCAAGCAGCAGCAGTACCTCGTATTCGCGGTCGGTGAGGCGCTTGTGCGGCAGGTCTTCGGTCGGCGCCTGCAGCTGCAGGGCTAGCGCTTCCGCCACGTCCGGCGTGATGAAGATCGATCCGGCAGCGATCCGCTTCAGCGCGTCGATCAGCTGCGTGGCCGCGGCGTCCTTGGTCAGGTAGCCCGCCGCGCCGGCGCGAATCGCGCGCACCGCGTACTGCTGCGCGTCGTGCATCGACAGCACGAGCACGCGCAGTTCGGGCCGCTCCGCCTTCACCTGTTTCAGCAGCTCGATGCCGCTGCGTCCGGGCATCGACAGGTCGAGCAGCAGCACTTCGAACCCGCCCGCGCGCACCCGCGTCAACACTTCGTGCCCATCGGCGGCTTCGCCGGCCACCGCGAAGGACGAGTCGGTGTCGAGGATGCGTCGCAGTCCCTCGCGCATCAGCGCGTGGTCATCGGCGATCAGGACTCGTGTGGCCACCCGCACCCGTCGCTGAATGCCTGCCTAGCCGCCCGCGCCGAGCGCGACGGCGGCAGGCGTGGCGATCGGAACCCGGGCGACGAGGGTCACGCCGCGCCCCGGTTTGCTGGCGAGGTTCACTTCCCCGCCCAGCATCAGCACGCGCTCGCTGATTCCCCGCAGACCGAAGGAGCGCGGCTTCGGCGGCGCGGCGCGGTCCATGCCGACGCCGTCGTCGCGCACGGTGAGAACCGCGGTGTCGCCGCTGCGCTCGAGCCGCACATCGACGTGCTGCGCGTGCGCGTGGCGCACGACATTGGTCAGCGATTCCTGCATCACGCGGAACAGCGCCGACGCATACGGCTCTCCCAGCGCATCGCAGGCGGGATCGAACATGAGGTTGCCGCGCAGCCCGGCGCGCTGGACCACGCTCTGCATCAGCCATTCCGCGGCGGCCGCCAGCCCCAGATCGTCGAGAACCAGCGGCCGCAGATCGGCCGAGATCCGGCGCGTCGTGGCGACCGTGAAGTCGAGCAGCCCGCGCATCGTTGCGGTGGACTCGCGCATGTCCTTGCGGTCCGCGGGAATCATCGTCTCGAGCAGGTCGACGTCCATCTTCAGCGCGGTGAGCGCCTGCCCGAGCTCGTCGTGCAATTCGCGCGCGATCCGGGTGCGTTCCTTTTCGCGGACCTCCTGCATTGCGATCGAAAGCTGACGCAGCTCCTCGTGGGCATTGCGGATCTGGCGCTCCGCGTTCACGCGCTCGGTGATGTCGCGCAGGATCACCGTCATCAGTTTCCGCCCGCCCACGGTCGCCTGCGATATGGACGCCTCGATCGGGAACTCGGTTCCGTCGCTGCGCAGCGCTGCCAGCGCCATCTGCATTCCCATCCGCCGCGCGGTGTCGCCGGTGCGGTGGAAGCGATCGACATGCGCGTGATGCGCGTCGCGATAACGCGCCGGGATCAAGCGCTCCAGTCCACCGCTCATCGCCTGCGCGGCCGTGCAGCCGAACATCGCTTCGGCCGCCGAATTGAACAGCACGATGCGCTGGTCCTCGTCGATCGCGATGATCGCGTCCATCGCCGAGCGGACGATCGCTTCCAGCCGCGCCTCGCCCTCGCGCAGCGCCGCGTGCGCCTGCAGAAGCTCCTGCTCCGCCTTCACCCTTTCCGTGATGTCGCGCAGGATCACGGTGAGCAGCAGCCTGCCGGCGACCGTCGCCTGCGAGATCGACGCCTCGATCGGGAATTCCTCGCCATCGGTGCGCAATCCCGCCAGGGTGCTTTGCAGGCCCATCCGCCGCGATGTCTCGCCGGTGCGAATGAACTGTTCGATGTGCGCGCGGTGCGATGGGCGGAACCGCTCGGGAATGAACCGATCCAGCGGTGCGCCGACGGCGTCGTCCGCCTTGCAGCGGAACAGCTTCTCGGCGGCGGCATTGAACACCACGATCCGCTGCTCGGCGTCGATCGTGATGATCGCGTCCATCGCCGACAGGACGATCGCGTCGAGCCTCGTTTCGCCGTTGCGAACCCGACTCTTTCGCGCCTTCGCCCCGGCGGGATCGCGTCGATTTCGCTTTTCGCCCATGTGCGATACGAGAGACCGGACCCGCGTCGGATATTAGCTCCCGAACTGCGACGCCCGAGCGCAATATCCGCGTTTGCCGAATGGAATTCGCGGCGGCGTTGCTGAGCGGCCGCGTCAGCGTTTCATCGACTTCGCGACGAAACGGGAGACACGCGGCCCTTCGGGGCGCACGTCGAACGCATTGCGTCGCTCGCGCAGTTCGCGATCGGCGGCGGTCATGCGCTCGAAGCGACGCAGGTGCTCGGCCCACGATTCGTCGAGAAAGTATTCGATGTAGCGGCTCGGGTCGCCCGTGTCCTGGAAGAAGCCCCACGACAGCGCACCCTTCTGCAGCCGATTCGCGCGCGACTCGTGCATCACCGCGGCGAACTCGTCGTAGCGCGCCGGGTCGATCTTGTATTCGATCGTCACCATCACCGGGCCCTCTTCGTGTTCGACCGGGATCGCCGGCACCGGCTCCGCCAGGTAGCGCGTCGGCGTGAGGTCGATCGTTTCTTCCAGCGCGCCGTGCATGTGTCGGGTCGCCACGAGACCCGCAACTCCGGTGGCCGCCGCGGCAACCAGGCTGATGCTCACGTCGGTCACGCTGGCGACGTACCCCCACACCGCAGCGCTCGCTGCCGACGCGCCCATCAGCACCATCTGGTAGATCGACATGCCGCGCGCCCGCACCCAGTTCGGCAGCACCAGCTGCGCCGACACCGTGAGCGTGTTGACGACCGCGAGCCACGCGGCGCCGGCGACGAACATCGCGGGCACGGCGATCCAGAGATTCGGCGCCCAACCGACCACGATCATCGCCGCCGCCTGCAGCAGCGTGCCGTCGCGCAGCAGCTGTGGCCGCGTCATGCGCCGGCGCAGCTGTGGCAGCACGAGCACCACGCAGATCGCGCCGATACCGAGCGACGCGAGCAGCACCGTGTAAGCGCCGGCACCGCCGTCGAGCAGGTGCTTCGCCACCAGCGGCAGCAGCGCCATCAGCGCGGTGGATTGCAGGAAGAAGATGCCGATCCGCAGCAGCGCGACCCGCATCGGTCGCGACTGCACCACGTACTGCAGCCCGACCCGCATCGCGCCGAAGAAGCGCTCGCCCGGCAGCATGCTCACCTGCGGCTCGGAGCGCCAACGCAATATCACGAAGGCGGCCACGACCGACAGCACAGCGTTCAGCGCAAACACCCACTCGCCGCCGAGGCTTGCGAGCAACGCGCCCGCGATCACCGGGCCGATCACGCGCGAGGCATTCATCGCGATCCCGTTCAGGCCGATCGCCGCGTGCAGCTCCTGCCGCGGCACCAACTCGGGAACGATCGCCGAATACACCGGCCAGCGCATCGCCATGCCGATGCCGTTGGCGAAGGTCAGCGCCAGCAGCAGCGGCGCGGTCAGCCAGCCGCCGAAGATCGTGACGAACAGCACGGTCGCATTGAACGCAACCCAGCACTGGGTCGCGAAGTAGTAGTGGCGCCGGTCGAGGATGTCGGACAGTGCGCCGCTGGGCAGTCCGAGCAGGAACACCGGCGCCGATGACGCCGATTGGACCAGCGCCACCATCACCGGCGAAGTGGACAGCGACGTCATCGTCCACGCGGCCGCGACGTCGTTCATCGACATGCAGATGTTGGACGTCAGCCACGTCACCCACAGCATGCGGAACACCGGCCGGCGCATCGGCGCCCAGGCCGATGCCGGTTCTTCCGGTGCAACGGAGGATGCGGTTTCGTTCATCGACGCGGCGGCAGCGCATTGCCGATGACCGGATTGTCGCAGCTCGCCCTGCGTCGAAATGCGTCCAGCGGGTGCAGCGGGCCGCCCCAGCGCCCGATACCGCCGCCTGCCGACCGTTCTATGCGATCGACCGGTCACTCATACAGAAGCACCTGCGGCATGTAGGCACCGCCGGCGCCCTCGCCGCCGACCACGAGCACGCGCCCGTCCGGCAAGCGGCTCACGCTGTGCAGCATGCGCGCACCGGTCATCGGTGGCAGTTCCCGGCCGCCCTGCGCCGCCGTATAGCTCTCGCCGCTCGCGCTCGGCTGGGCATCGGGCGTTTCGCCGCCGAACAGCAGCAGACGGTCGTCCGGCAGCGCGATCGACCGCATCAGCGTGCGCGCGGTCGCCAGCGGCGGCGCGTCGGCGAAGCGATTGGCGGCCGGATCGAAGCGCAGCACGCTGGCGAGGCGCACGATGCCGCCGTCCGGCGCCAGGCTTTCGCCGCCGAGGATCAGCACGCTGCCGTCGGCAAGCCGGTGCGCAGCGTGCAGACGACGCATGCCGATGCCGCTCGACGGAACCGGCACGAAGGTTTCACTGCGCGGATCGAACAATTCGGCAAACTGGTACGCGGTGCCCTCCGACTGCCCGCCCGCGATCAGCACCCGGCCGTCACCGAGCAGCGTCGCCGTATGGTGCCAGCGCATGTGCGCCATCCGCGCGCCGACGACACGCCACGAATTCGTGGCCGGATCCCAGATCTCGGCGGTGTTGCGGCCGAGGCCGCCGGTCACCAGCACGCGCCCGTCTGCGAGCAGCGTCGTCACATGCCAGTTGCGCGGCTGCACGAGGTTGCCGCCGTGCGATACGGCACCGCTGCGCTCGTTGACCAGATCGGCAACGTTGCCGATCTGCAGGCTCGACACGCCGCCGACCACCAGCACGTGCCCGTCGGGCAGGCGTGTGGCCGTATGGCCGCCGCGCCCCGTGCGCAGCGATCCGATGCGCGTGAAGCGGCGCGTCGCGGGATCGAAGCGGTCGATGGAGTCCGACAGCGTGTTCTGCCCCCGCGAGCCGCCGAGGATCAGCACCGCGCCATCGCCGGTCGTCACCGCCGCGTGGTCCGAACTGACGAAAGGGACGTCGAGCGTCACATAGCGGTCGCGGAAATCCACCGGCAACGCGAGCGACTGCGAGACCGATTTCCCGGCCCCGTCGACCACCAGCCGATAACTGGCGGCGCGATCGAGGACCGGCGTCTCGACGATGGTTCCGCTCGCGATCGGACCGACGCCGGGCTCGATGCGGCCCGTGCCGCCGCGATAGTTCACCGCGAGGCGTGCCTTGTCGCCGACGAAGTACGAGGTGCGATCAGACGAGAACTGCGTGATGGTCGGGATGTCGCCGGGCGCGGTGCCCGAACCGCCGCCGCAGGCGGTAAGCAGCAACATCGGCATCAGGATCAGCCATGCGGCCGCGGCGCGCGGCAAACGAGCGGGGCTGGAAAGCGATGAATGCATACAGGACTCCGGAATCGATTTGCTGCCGCGATGCGGCCGAAGCGGGCGAATGTAGGGGCGCGCGGCGCTTGGCAGAATTGCGTTTTTGGCAATACCTTTTCGGAATGACCCGCGCCATCGACATCCGCCAGCTGCGCTACTTCATCGCGGTCGCACAGGAGCGCAGTTTCCGCCGCGCCGCGGAGCGCCTGCACATCACGCAGCCGCCGCTGTCACGCCAGATCGGCGAGCTCGAGTCCGCACTGGGGACGCGCCTGCTCGCGCGCGACACGCGGCGCGTCGAGCTGACTTCGACGGGCGAACTGGCGCTGCGCGAGTTCGAGGCGCTGGTGCACGAGTTCGACGCGGCGATCGATCGCGTAGCGAAGGCCGTACCCGCAGCGACGCGGGTCCGCCTCGGCGTGCCCTACTGGAGCGAAGTCAAGGCGCTGCGCAGGCTGGAAGGAATGCTGAAACTGGCCGGATGCGCGGCCGGACTCGACGTACATACCGTCGCGAGTCACGAAGGAGTGAACGCCGTCCGGCGCGGCAATCTCGACGCGTCGATCATCGCGGCGCCGACCGAGACGCACGGACTGCTCTGCAGCGTGTTCGGCACGGTGCGAATGGCCGCCTTCATCCCGGCTCGCTCGACGCTCGCACGCCGCCGGCGACTGTCGCTGCAGGACCTGCAGCAGTTGCCGCCATACTTCCGCTTCCGGCGCCAGGTCAACCCACTGCTGCACGATCACTTCGCGCGCCAGCTCGCCGCGCACGGATTCCGGCCGCGCGAACTGGCCCCGGCCCCCGAACTGATGGGCGTGATGGCGCAGATTGCCAGCGGGCGCGGCTGCACCTGCATGCCGGACCTGGCCAGCAGCTTTCGCTATGCCGGCGTGGTGCGCAAACCGCTGCGCGAGAAAATCACGATGGACTTGGCACTGGTCGTATCGCGGCGTCTCGACGCCGCGGTGAACGCCGCCCTGTTGAAGGGAGTGCGGCAGATGGTGCGCACGCTGCAGCACAGACGCTGAGGCCGCGCGCCGTTCACTGCGCGCATGCGCCTTCCAGCCGGGCCACCGGATTGCGCGCCGCCGGTCGCGCCTGCGACATCAGCCGCGGAACGAGGTTGTTGGCCAGCAGCGCGCCGATCACCAGCACCGCACCGAGCAGTTCAGGCGCGCCGTAGCGCTGCCCCTGCCAGGCGCGGATGGCGAAGGCGGTGATCGGAACGAAGTTGCTGAACAGCACGCCGTTGGCAGCACCGAGCACCTGCATGCCGCGGTTCCAGGCGAGCACCGCGAACACCGACGCGAGCGCGATCATGTAGACGATCTGCCAGCCGGTGGCGGCGATCGCCGCGGCGTCGGTCGGGTGCGCGATGCCGAGCTCGACCGCGGCCAGTGTGGCGATCGCGATCGCGACCGCGCCGGCGAGCGTGGTCAGCGTCGTGTAGCGCAGCGCCGACCACTGCGGAAAGGACGCTCCGCCCATCGTGTAGGCGACCCAGCACAGCGCGCCGGCCAGCACCATCAGGTCGCCGACGATCGACCCTTCGTGCAGGAAGTCGGCGCGCCCCTTGCTGACCACGAGCAGCACGCCGAGGAGCGCGACTCCAATGGCGCCGAACGTCAGCCGCGACGGCCGCACGCCGCGCACCATCCACGTCAGCAGCGCAGTCAGCAGCGGCATCGTGGCCATGATGACCGCCGCGTGCTCGGGCCGCGACAGCGCGAGCCCCGAAAACACCAGCAGGCTGAAGCCGGCGAAGCCGAGCGTCCCCAGCGCGGCGACGGAGAACGCTCGGCCCTCGGTCGCGAAGCTCGCACTGCCTTCGTGCCAGCGCAGCAGCGCCGCGAAGATCATCGCAGTGATGCCGTAGCGGATCAGCGTCAGGTGGAAGGCATCCATCGACTGCAGGATCGACGTGGCAACGGGGAACATGCCGCCCCAGATGACGGCGGTGACAAGTAGCGGCAACACGCCGCGCGTGACAACGGAAGACTTCGCTTGCATGGCAAAACTCCAATGGCGTTTCGTTGCCCGCGAGTCTTCCGCACGCCGCGCGCTCGATCCAATCGTTTGTTTGGAAGGCCGCCTTCGGTGCGGCCGATGGTCAGACGAGCGCCGCCTCGGGCCAGGTTGCGCGCAGCTCGACGAGCGCCGCGGCGAGCAGCGGCTCCGCCGCGCGCTCGGCGCGCAGCAGGAAGTTCAGGTACGTGGTCGGTGCAGCGCCCGGCCAGACCGCGAGTTCGCCGGCCTCGATGCCCGCGCGTGCCTGATCATCGCGCAGCAGTGACACGCCGACGCCCGCCGCGACCAGGCTGCGCATCGCCACTTCCTGGTCCGCCTCGGCGACCGATTTCGGCAGCGGCAGGCCGTGCGCGGCGAACAGCGCCTGCGCAATCGGATGAAACGAGCAGGTCGGCGGCGTCGTGATCCATGGCAGCGACGCGATCGCCTTGAAATCGGCGCCGTCGATGCGATCGCGCCAGGCCGCCGGCGCGGCCACGCGCAGCGTGATCACGCCCAGCCGCCACACCTGCAGCCCGGCGTCGTTCAGTTCGCCGACTGCGTAGCCGGCATCCAGCTCGCCGCGCCGCAGGCCGTCGATCACCTTGCCCGAGTGGCCGTAGGTGAGACGGATCACCAGTTGCGGATGCGCGGCCGCCAAGCGCGACATGAATTCGCCGAGGCGCATCGTCACCGGGTCGGACACCGTTCCGAGCCGCAGCTCGCCGCTCAGCTGACCTTGCAGTTGGCGCGCCTGCGCGATCACGCCGGAGGCTGCGGCGAGCGCCTTTTCCGCCTCGCCCAGCAGCAGGCTGCCCGGCGCGGTCAGCCGCATGCCGCGCGCGCTGCGTTCGAACAGGCGCACGCCGAGTTCGTCCTCGAGTGCCTTCACCTGCGCGCTGATCGCCGGCTGGCTGGTGAACAGGCGTTCCGATGCGCGCGACAGGTTGCCCTCGCGCGCGACGGCGACGAAGGTGCGGAGTTGGTAGAGCTCCATTGTTCAGGCGAGCACGGCGCGGCCCGCCCCGGGTGCGCACCGCCCCGGCCGGCGACCGCCCTCGTTCACGCTACTGCTCGACAAGGTAGCCGCGCTCCGCATACGGAAAGCCGGTGAGCTGAGTGTCGGCGGCGTCGTCATACAGGAAATATGCACGAACCTCCGCGATTCGCCCGCTGCGCATCACGTACCACTCGGTTCCGCGCATCATCGCGCGCCGCGATGTGCCCGGTGGCGTCCAGAGGCAGCTCCACTCACTCACGACCTCGTCGTCACGTCCGATGATGCGGTCGATGCGCCAGACCGGGTCGAGGACATCCCTGAACTTTCTCCAGTACCGGGCGAGATGCTCGGCCCCGCGGATTGGCGGATAGCGGGCGGGAAGGAAGTAGTGCACCACGTCCGGATCGAGCGTGCCGAGCAGGGCATCGAGATCGCCGGAGTTGCAGCCATCGAAGTACTTCAGCACGACGGCGACGTTGCTGGATTCGTGCGGAGTCATGTTCCTTCTCCATTTCGGGTGGCGGCTGTGCCGCCGGACGGCGAGATCCGCTCCGCGCGCGAGACAACATGTCCTCGCACGTAACGACCGATTCGACGGCACGCTTGTGAGCCGAACCTACCGAGCCGGGCAGCGATCGTACATGTGGAAGATACCTATGCGCGGTGCGCCCCGCGCTGGATGGGGATAGCCTCGATTCGATCGAGCCTGACCGCGGCACCCGCACGCAAGGTGTTCTGCAC
>JBAIYN010000643.1:0-1811 GCA_037915775.1 Burkholderiales bacterium
CGATGCGACACCGCGTCGTGAATCATTCGCCGGACTTGCACGGGTCGCTGCCAGCCGCGTGCGGCTGCTGATCCAGCGCGACCGTGACGGTGGCGGGCATGCCCAGCCGCAACTCGTCCGTGTGCGCGCAGACGAACGCGCGCACTTGGTACACGAGGGCGGTTCGCACCTCGCGCGTCTCGACCGATTTGGGCGTGAACTCTGCCGTCGGCGAGATGAAGCCGATCCAGCCGCGGTAGCGCTTGCCGGGAAAACTGTCGGTCGTGATGTCGGCAGGCGCCCCTGTGCGGAGCTTGCCGAGATCCGTCTCGGAAACATACGCACGCACCCACAGCGGCTCGGTCAGCGCCAGCGTGAGGGCGGCCTTCTGCGGCGACGCCATGTCGCCGGGCTCGAGGATGCGGTTTTCGATCACGCCGTCGGCCGGCGCGCGCAGGCTCGCATCGTCGAGGTTGCGCTGCGCGACCGCAAGCGCCGCCTCGTAGGCGGCGAGCGTCGACTTCGCGGCCGCGATGTCCTCCTTGCGCGAGCCCTCCTGCACCAGGCGCAGCGCCTCCTGCAGGGCGTTCAGGCGCGCGTCCGCGGCGTCCGCTGCAGCGCGCGAGTTGTCGACCTGCTGCTGCGAGATGAAATGCTTGGCCGCCAGCTCCTGATCGCGTTCGTAGGTGCTGCGCGCATTGCGCAGATCGACGCGCGCCGCCTGCACGTCGGCCTGCGCCTTGCGAATCTCCTGCGGGCGCGAGCCGGCAACGAGGCGCGCGACGACCTGCTGCTGCGCGGCGAACTGCGCCTGGGCTTGTGCGACAGCCTGCTGCAGCCGCGCGGTATCGAGCACCGCCAGCAACTGATCCTTCCTGACCCGATCCCCCTCGCGAACCAGCACCTGGGCAATGCGTTCGTTGCCGTTGAACGCCAGCTCGACCTGCCGGATGTCGACGTTGCCGTGCAGTTGCAGGGTGCTGGCGGGAGCCTGGTTGTTGCGCTGATACCACCACGTCGCGGCGCCGGCGCCGACGACAATCAGGGCAAGGAGGAGGATGATCGCTTTGAGCTTCATGTCTTGGGTCGCTGCATCCCGTTGCCGCAGCGTAGCTCAGGACGTCGATCGTGGGGCTGCGGGCGATCAGAGCGGAGCACGGACTGCGGGATCGGTTGCCGTGGCTTGCTTCTCCGCTGTGTCGGCAGCGGCTGGATCGTTGTTCGCCGACGCGAGGATCCTGAACGGGTAGCGCTGCTGGCCGGGCCGCTGGACCATGCGGGTCCGGCCCGGATCGCCGGGATTGCAGTCTTGTCGAAGCTGGCCAATCGCAGATACAGTTCGTGCCCGTCGGGCGCGACCATGCTGACGGCGCGCAGACTTCACGTTGCCGTCATGGGCCCGCGAAGAAATCAGCGAGCTGGATCCGGTCCGTCTCGGAGAAAACAAGTCACTTCAAGGAGGAATCCATGTACGGTCGTAGATCTCTGATCGCAATGGCGTTGGCTACCGCGTCGCTTGCGTTTGCCGGCGCGGCGGCGGCACAGACGGAAATCCAGTGGTGGCATTCGATGACCGGCAAGCTCGGCGACAAGGTCAACGAGATCGCGCAGAAGTTCAACGAGAGCCAGAAGGACTACAAGGTCGTACCGGTCTACAAGGGACAGTACGACGAGTCGATGGCGGCGGCGATCGCGGCGTTCCGCGCGGGCAACCCGCCGCAGATTCTCCAGTTGTTCGAGGTCGGCACTGCGACGATGATGGCGGCCAAAGGCGCGATCAAGCCGGTCTATCAGCTGATGGCCGAATCCGGCGAAAAATTCGATCCGAAGGC